>JAYUBA010000064.1:0-9009 GCA_043741075.1 Frigoriglobus sp. | reverse complement strand
GTCGGCGCTTCGAGCAGCGGCGGGGTGTACGTGCCCGGCGCCGACCGCACCGCGATGACCTGCGACACCTGCTTCGTCAGTTCCCCCTTGCCGGACGGGATGGTGAGCGTGAGCGTGACACGAACCGCCCGCGGCGGGCCGAGCGGGGTCACCCCGTCCGGGCCGGGAACGGTGCCGTCCCACGTGCTCACCCAGGACGTGCCGTCGCAGAACTCGAAGAGCAACTCGACCACTTCCTCGGCCAGAAGCACCGCGTCCGGGGCGTCCGGGTCGAGGTCGAGCGTCATGTTGTCGGCCGTCACCCAGGGCCGCTCGACACGGTACAGCCCGCGGCCCGACACGAACTTGTAGATCACCTGCCGCTGGTCGGCGCGGACCTGGCCGGTCTCGCCGTAGCGCCCGAACGTCTCCGGCACCTTGCCCAGGAACAGCACGAGCAACTGCTCCTGGCCCACGACGCCGCCCTGGAACAGCGGCGCGGCGGTGAACGCTGTGGCACTATCCGTCGCTCCGGCCGTCGCGGGGTCGGTCGCCGCCGCGGTCGTCCCGGTTGCGGAGGCGGCCGGGTCGGTAGAAGCGGTAGAAGCGGTGGAAGCGGCAGTGGTGGTGCCACCGGACGCGGCCGAGTTGCCCCCGGACTTCGGCGGGAGCGGCGCGAGTGTGCCGCTCAGGTCGATGGTGATCTTGTTGAACACGCCGCGGGACAGGTCCTCGGACTCCACCGCGTCGCGCGTCACCTGCGTCTGCTGGAGCGTCGTGTGCATCGCCGCGTAGAGCGCGGCCAGGAGCAGCGCGGCCAGGAGCGAGGCGAGGAGGATTTCGAGCAGCGTGAACCCGGCGCGACGGCGGGCGGCGGGGTTGTGCCTGGTGCGGAGAATCACGGCGAAGTCCCTCCCGTTCCCGTAGTCGTTGCGGTATCGTCGGGCGGCGCGGGCCGCTCGGCCTGCGCGGCCGATCCCATCATGGCCGGGTCGAACACCATCTGTGCGATCGCGATTTCGATCGGCCGGCCCTGGATGTCGCGGGTGACGCGCACGGTGACGGTGTACAAGTTGGGCGGCCCGGCCGGTTCCGGCGTGACCTTGAACTTCCACACCTGGTCGTCGCCGTCGAACTGGCCGTCGGATTCGCTGGCGAGGCTGACCATTCCGGCCTCGGCCTCGGCCATCTTGGCCTGCGCGAGCCGGGTGCCGCGGGTGTACGCGCGGGCCTCGTTGCCGCGGTCGGTGCCGATGTCCACGAGTCGGCCGATGGCGACCAGCGACAGGACGAGGATGGCGAGCGCGAGCAGCACTTCGATCAGCGACATGCCGGAGCGCGGGGCGGGGCGACGGGTCATCGTGTTCCCCCGTTCGCGCCCTTCTGCGGGAGGACGCGGGCGCTACCGGTCAGCCCGCGGAGGCGGAGGTAGAGTGCCCCGCGGTCGTCCTCGCGAACGGCGATCAGGGCCGAGTCCTCGCGGCACGTGCCGTCGGGCTGAACGGTGGCGACGGTCACCCAGCCGTTGTCGGCCGGGGGCGCGGCGATGTCGCCGTCCGCGACGACGGCGGCGGTCACGTGCTCGAACGCGTAATCGGTGGCGGCGGCCGACCCGCTGGCGTGGTCGGAGGCGTTCACCTGGCCGAAGTCGGCACCGTCGGGCGCGCGGCGGATGCGGGCACCGTCCGCGCTCAGCGCGACGCGGTACGGGCGCCCCTCGTCCTTGGCGCGGGCGCGGGCGACGGCGAGTTCGCCGCGGATCGCGTCGGCCGCGGCCCGCTGCCGCGTGTCGCCCCGGAACGCTCCGATGCTGGGCAGAATGACGGCCGCCAGCAGGAGCAGGATCGCCATGACGACGACCAACTCGAACAGCGTGTAGCCGCGCCGTGTGTCGTGTCGGGTCATGGCCGGTCCTCGGACGGGGGAACTTCGCTCGACTCGCGCGGTTGTATTTCTTGTGGTGCGGGCCTCTGGCCTGCATCACTCGCGCATGCCGGAGGCCCGCACCACAAAAAGCGCCCCGCGGTCAGCTCTTCGGGTTCGCGTTCGGCCCGATTCCGAACTGGCTGATCTGCGTGCCGTCCGGTGAGGTCGTGTGGACCAGGATGTAGACCGTGCCGTCCTGGCGGGTGCGCTGCTCGAACTGGTACGCCTTGCCCCACGGGTCGAGCGTGTCCGCTTGGCCGTTCTTGAGGAACGACACGCCGCCGAAGGGGACGTTGTAGAGCTGGCTGGGATCCTGCGGCATCCGGTCCTGGTCGGTCAGTCCGGGGTTCGAGGAACTCACCTGGTACGCTTCGATGGCCTGCACGATGCTCGCGCAGCCGAGTTGCGCCTTGCTCTTGCGGGCCTCTTCGATGTACCGCGTGGTCGCGACCGTGGCGACGGTCGCCAGGATCACGAGGATGGCGACCACCACCAGGACTTCCAGGAGGGTGAACGCCGAGCGACGAGCGGACGGGCGACGGGTCGTTGTGAGCATCATGGGTAGAAGTCTCCTCCGCGAAAGTAGCGGCCTGTGGGTGGCACGGGCGTTGGGTAGGTGTGATTAGTATACCCGCACGGGGCGTTAGCCCGCCATGAGAGAACGCGGGATCGTGTTCGGTGGACCGTGGTCAGTTGTCAGAAATAAAGCCGAGCCGGAAGGCGAGCCGTGCCATTTTCGCCGCTTTCCTGACCACTGACCACTGTCCGCCGACCGTTAGCTGAGTGTACTGCTCATCTTGAACACCGGCATGAGCAGGCCGACGGCGATGGTGCCGACCACCACGGCCATCACCATCAGCATCATCGGTTCCACCAGTTTCACCATCAGGTCCAGGTTGCGGGCGGTACGCTTGTCGAGGCCGTCGGCCACGTCGATGAGCACCTTCTCCAGGCTGTTGGCCTCCTCGGCGATGGTAATCATCTCGACCACGTCGGCCGGGAAGTAGCCGCTCTTGCGGAGCGGGTCGGCGAGCTTCTGACCGGCGGTCACGTTCTCGGCCGACTGCTCGATCGCCAGCGCCAGAACCTTGTTCCCGGTCGAATCCTTGGCGATATTCAGCGCCTTGAGGATCGGGATACCGTTGTGCAGCATGGTGCCCAAAATGCGGCAGAACCGGGACAGGGCCAGGCCCATAAAGACCGGCCCGAAGAGCGGCATGCGGATCTTGAGCCGGTCCACGATGAGTCGCCCGTTGGGCGTGCCGGCCCACCGGCGGTACGCGACGACCGTGCCGGTGGCGGCGGCCAGGATCGCCCACCAGTACCCGCCGAGGATGTGACTGACCGTCAGGATGCCGACGGTGATGTCCGGCATCTGGCCCTTTTCCTTGAGCTTCTCGAAGATCGGCTCGAACTTGGGCACGAAGAACACCATCAGGACGGTGACGACCAGCCCGCCGGCGCCGGCCAGGAACACGGGGTAGGCGAGCGACCCGATCACCTTGGACTTCAGATCCTCCTGGGACTCCACGAACGTGGCGACCCGCTTCAGCACGTCCTCGAGGAACCCGCCCTCCTGCCCGGCGCGGATCATGCTCACGGCCAGCTCGTTGAACACCCGCGGGTGCTGGCCCATCGCCTGTGCCAGCCCGGTGCCGTCGGCGACCTTCGACCGCACCTCGCGCAACACAGCCTGGAGCGTGCGGTTGGTGCTCTGGCGCTCCAGGAGTTCCAGCGACCGCAGGAGCGGCACGCCGGAGTGCAACAGGTCGGCCATTTGCGAGTAGAAGGTGGCGGTCTGCCGGCCGCTGACGCGCCCGCCGAAGAACCCGCCGGCCCCGGACGCCTGCGTCTTCGCCAGGAGGATTTTGAGCGGGAACAGCCCGCGCCCGTCCAGGATGAGCGCCGCCTCCCGCTCGCTGTTGGCGGTCAGCGTGCCGGTGGACTTGGTCCCGGTGCGGGCGAGCGCTTCGAACGTGAAGTCAGGCATGGTGGCAGTGGGCAGTGGGCAGTGGTTAGTGGGCAGTAAGAAAGCCGGAGCAGTGATTGGGTCGGCAGTCTTTTCTGCCCACTGCCCACTTTCCACTGCCCACTGTTAGCTGACGTCGCCGGCGGTGGTCCGGGCCACCTCGTCGATGGTCGTGGTGGCGTTGAGCACCTTGCGCCAGCCGTCCTGGCGGAGCGTAATCATCCCGCCCTTCAGGGCCTCGTGGCGGATCACCCCGGAGTTCACCCGCTGGCCGATCAGGTCCTTAATCACGTCGTTGTTGACGAGCAACTCGTGGATGCCGGTCCGGCCGCGATAGCCGCTCTGGCGGCACGACCGGCACCCCGTCCCCTTCCACAGCGTGCCGTCGCCCGTCGCGCCGGCGCCCATCATCTCCACCATCCCCTGCTGAATGGCGATGTCCGGGGCCGGCTTCAGCGCGCCCTTGCGGAGCGGGAAGTCCAGCGGCATCTCCTCCGGCTCCGGCACGTACAGCTTCTTGCAGTCCTGGCACACCGTCCGCACCAGCCGCTGGGCCATCACCCCTTCCACCGTGCTGGACACGAGGAACGGTTCCACGCCCATGTCGATCATGCGGGTGAACGCGCTGGGCGCGTCGTTGGTGTGCAGGGTGCTGAACACCATGTGCCCCGTCAGCGACGCCTGGATCGCCATCTCGGCCGTCTCCTTGTCGCGGATTTCGCCGACGAGCATCACGTCCGGGTCGTGCCGCAGGATGGACCGGAGGGCGTGGCCGAACGTCAGCCCGATCTTGGTGTGCGTCTGGATCTGCGAGATGCCCTCTTGGTTGTACTCGACCGGGTCTTCGACGGTGATGATCTTGGTCGTCTCGTCCTTGATCTCGTTGAGCGCGGAGTACAAGGTCGTGGACTTGCCGGAGCCGGTCGGGCCGGTGACCAGCACGATGCCGTGCGGGCGGTCGATGAGCTGCTTGAACGTGCCGTAGATGTCCGGCAGCATCCCACAGCTCTTCAGGCTGAACGCCATGCGCCCCTTGTCGAGGAGGCGCATGACGATGCTCTCGCCGTGGATCATGGGGATGATCGACACGCGGACGTCGATCTCGCGGCCCTGGACCCGCATCTTGATGCGCCCGTCCTGCGGGAGCCGCTTCTCGGCGATGTTGAGCCGGGCCATGATCTTGATGCGGCTGACGATCGCCATCGCGAACCGGTCGATCTCCGGCGGCAGGTTCTGCTTCTGCAACAGGCCGTCGATCCGGTATCGGATGCGGATGCCCTTCTCCTCGTTCTCCACATGGATGTCGGACGCCCGCTCGTTGGCCGCTTCCACCAGAATCTGGTTCACAAGTCGAACGACGGACGCCTCTTGCGCGGCCTTCGCCATCTCGCTGTCGTCGGTCTCCAGCGCTTCGAGGAACTCGATATCGGTGTCGTCGGCGGCCTCCTGGGCGAGCGCCGCGACGGTGTCGCCGCCGACCCCGAAGTACTGCTTGATGAGCCGGGTGATCTCGCGGGGCGGGGCCAGTACGGGCATCACGTGCAGGCCGGTGAGCGTCTGCAGTTCGTCCAGCGCGTACGCGTCGAACGGGTCGCCGGTGGCGACGACGAGGGTGCCGTTGTGCCGGGCGATGGGCATCAGGTTTTTGCGGTGGACGAGCTTCTGCGGCATCATCGCCAGCACGTCCCGCTCGATGGTGGCGTGCGACAGGTCGATGAGTTCCAGCCCGAACTCTTCCGCGAGCACCGGCAGCAGCACGTCTTCCTTGATGAACCCTTTATCGACGAGCACCTGGTGCGGGGGGAAGTCGGGCGCGGCCTTGAGAACTTCGTTGGCGCGGGCGCGGTCGCTTTCGGAGAGCAAACCGCGGGTAATGAGGGTCTGGATCAGTTGCATGACGGCCCCGTGAGTCCCGGCGCGCGTGCCGGGGGCATCTGACGTACCGCGGGCGGGTCGGGCGTGTTTCGAGCGTAACCGATTCTAGCCGGGAGAATATGAGAAGGTGCTGAAACTACGCAATCGGTGAGGGCTTACGGCCGGCGCATCCGGCCGAAGCGCATTGCGGCAGAACCGTGTAGCGGGGTATCATCCGACTGGGAGAAACGTGACCGACGCGGCGCTGGAGACCGGCAGGTGAGGAAACCCATGGCAACGATCTTCGCGTCCGGTGCCGAACAGGTCGCAATGCCGGCGTGGGTACGGGACTATGAGTCCTTCCACCGGTGGATGCACTCCGCCGAGTTCCCGGACGAGGGGAAAATCTGCTTCATCAACGGCAACGTGTGGGTGGACTTGAGTATGGAAGAGCGCCTCAGCCACAACCGCGTTCGGACCGAGGTCGGCGCGGTACTCCACCGGTTGATGAAGGAAACGAAGTTCGGCGAGTACCTTTCGGAAGGGATGCGGTACGGACACCGGGAAACCCAACTCTTGACCGAACCCGACGGAATAATCGTCTCCAGGGAAGCCCGCCGCACGGAACGCGTTCGATACGTCGGCGGGGAGAGGGGACTTCACACCGAACTCGTCGGTTCGCCGGAAATCGTCATCGAGATCGTGAGCGCGAGTTCCGAGGTCAAGGACACCGAGTGGGCCATGTCGGCCTACTTCGATGCAGACATCGCGGAATACTGGGTGATCGACGCCCGCGCGGAGGACGACATCCGGTTCGACATCTACAAGCGCGGGAAGAAGGAGTTCGCCGCGGCCAAGAAGTCCGGTGGGTGGTCGAAGTCGGCGGTACTTGGCAAGTCGTTCCGGCTGACTCAGGTCGAAGACGCGGAGGGCGAACCGGAGTTCACGCTCGCGGTCCGCTGACGAATCCGCTCAATGGCCCACGCCGCGGCGTCGCGGACCACGTCCTCCGCGTCGGTGAGCGCCGCCTCCAGCGCCAGCAGCGCGCGGGCGTCGCCGACGTTCCCCAGTACGATCGCCGCGTTCCGCAACAGACCCGCCCGGCGGTTCCGCCATAGCGACGTTTTCTTGAACCGCTCGCGGAACGCGTCTGCGTCCAGTCCGAGCAGTTCCACCGGGTCGAGCCACGCCATTTCGGGATCGTGTGGGAACGCCGTCGGCTCTTCACCCGCGTGCCGGTTCCACGGGCACACGTCCTGGCACACGTCGCAGCCGTACAGCCAGTTCCCCATCGGCGCGCGGAGTTCGACAGGAATTTCGGACCGCAGTTCCACGGTCAGGTAGCTGATGCACTTGGTCGCGTCGAGCACGAACGGGGCGGCGAACGCGCCCGTCGGGCACGCGTCGAGGCACGCGGTGCAGGTGCCGCAGTGCGGGCCGGTGGAAGGGGAATCGGTGGCGAGTTCAAGGTCGGTGAGGACCGCGCCGAGGAAGAAGAAGCTGCCACGGCGGGTGTTGATGAGCATCGTGTTCTTGCCGACCCACCCCAGCCCGGCGCGGCGGGCGAAGTCGCGCTCGAGCAGCGGCGCGGTGTCGGCGACGGCTTCCGTGCGGCAGCCGGGCGCTTCGGCTTCGAGCCACGCCGCGAGCGCGTTCAGCCGGTCCCAGATGAACCGGTGGTAGTCGGGGCCTTGTGCGTAGGACGCGACGCGGGCGGAAGAACCTCTCCCCCCAACCCCCTCCCCTAAGAAGGGAGGGGGGGCAAGAGAAGACGATGCGCTTTCCCGCCCTTCGCTTCTGGCTCCCCCTCCCTTCTTAGGGGAGGAGGTTGGGGGGAGAGGTTCTTCGCCCCCGTACTCCAACCCGACCATGAGCACGCTGCGCACCGTCTCCAGGATGCTGTCGGGGTGCCGCCGCTGTTCAGACTGCGTGTGCAGGTACGACATCTCGCCGGCGTAGCCGCGGGCGAGCCAGTCGCGGAAGCGGGGGAAGCCGTCCGCGTCGGCCGCGGGGGCGATGCCGGAAAGGGAGAAGCCCAAGTCACGAGCGCGGGCCTTGAGACGCGCCGCCAGTTGCGGGGCGGTCACTTGCCGACGACGAGCGAGTCGAAGACGGCCGCCCGCTCCGCCGCCGTCGGCCGCTCGGGTGCCTGTCCGTACAAGGTGCAGTAGTACATCCGGTTCCCAATCCACATCCACCGCTTGACCGTCAATCCGCGGGTCTCCGGCACTTCGGACGTGTCCTCGACGGCCGGGTGGCCGGCCCAGGTGACCGGCGCCCGCTTCCCGTTCGGGCCATCGGCCGGCCTCCGCTCGGTCGCCGTGCGCACCCCGTCAACCAGTTCCGGCGAGAAGACCGCGACGCCGCCCTCACAGTACAGTCCGGTGGCCTGGGCCGCGAAATCGGACATCAGCGCCCGGCCGGCGGGTAACGGTTGGTTGAGGCTGCTCCCCGCTCCCATCCCCTTCAGGCGCGGTGACGCGGGTAAGAACACCGCGAACGCCCCGTCCGGCTGCTGCAACTCGACCCACCCCGCCGGCAAGGCGGGGCGAACCGGCGCGATGGCCTTCGGCTCGCCCGCCCCCGCGCCGCCAAACGCGACGCCGAACGGCGAGTCCGGTTCGGCCGTGGTCGAGCGGGTCTTCTTCGCACACCCGCAGAGTAGGGCGCAGAGACAGAGAGAAAGGAGGGTTCGCATCACGGGTACTCTCCGGGTCGGGGAATGCCACGTTACCTCGGAGTCAGCCGATCGACAAGCGGCAAGACGCTGCTACTCCATCTGCACTTTCGCGCCGAAGTCCTTCTTGGTCGCGCTGATGAAGTACGTCGCGCACGCGGCGTCGATCAGGTCCGGGCTGAAGTTCACCCGCTCCATGTTGTACTTCGCGATCGACATCATCTGGTCCAGGAGGTCGCGCGGCTGGCACATGCGGAACGGCCGCCCGGACGGCTGGTACCACTTCTGGATCAGGTAATCGACGCCGCGCTCGTCGTACTCCACCCGCTTCCCCTTGCACACCAACTCCCAGATGCGCCGGTACTGGCCCTCGTCCGGGTCGCGGATCTCGATCTTGAACTTGATCCGCCGCAGGAACGCCTCGTCCGCCAATTGGTTCGGGTCCAGGTTCGTGCTGAAGATGAGCAACTGGTCGAACGGCACCTCGATCTTGGTCCCGTTGATCGTGTTCAGGTAGTCGTACTTCTTCTCTAAGGGCACGATCCACCGGTTCAGCAGGTCCATCGCCCGCACCTGCTGGCGGCCGAAGTCGTCGATCATGAAG
>JAYUBA010000063.1:0-9016 GCA_043741075.1 Frigoriglobus sp. | reverse complement strand
TCGGCGGCGCAGTTTCGGTCCGGCCTCGCCTACGGGCTGGTCGCGTACTTGTGGTGGGGGCTGGTGCCGCTGTACTTCACCGCGCTCGCCGCGTTCGGCGTGCCCGCGTGGGAGATCCTCGCGCACCGCATCGCGTGGTCGCTGCCCATCATGCTCCTGCTGACGACGCTCGTCGCGGGCTGGCGCGACGTGTTCCGCGTACTGCGCTCGCGGGCACTCGTACTCACGCTGCTCCTGTCGTCGGTGTTACTCGCGATCAACTGGCTCATCTACATCTACGCGACCGTCAGCGGGCGGGTGGTGGAGGCGAGCCTCGGCTACTACATGATGCCGCTGGTGAACGCGGCACTCGCCCCGATCTTCCTGAAGGAGAAGCTGCGCCCGGCGCAGTTCCCGGCGCTCGCGCTCGTCGCGATCGGGGTGGCGGTCCCGTTCGTGTGGAAGGGCAATTTCACCTGGATCGCGGTCGCGCTGCCGATCACGTTCGGCTTCTACGGGCTGGTGCGGAAGAAGGTCGCGGTCGAGAGCATGACCGGCCTCACGGTCGAAACCCTGCTGATGCTCGTCCCGTCGCTCGGCTTCCTGTTTTACCTCTCGTCGCACGGCCGAAACCACATGACGCCGAACGACTGGGGCTTGAACGCCCTCATCGCGTTCAGCGGCGTCGTGACGGTGGTGCCGCTACTCACGTACACGCTCTCGCTCCGCCGGTTGCCGCTGCTCGCGATCAGCTTCCTTCAGTTCCTCTCGCCGACCGTGCAGATGGTCATCGCCGTGACGTGGCTCGGCGAAACGCTCACGCCGGAGCGCGTGGCCGCGTTCGTGTGCGTGTGGGCCGCCGTGCTGACCTTCATCGCCGACGCGCTATGGCAAGTACGGCAGAAGCGACGCGCCCCGACTGGCGCGGCCCCCACGGGGGTCGCTACACCACGATTCGATGTACTTCCGTCTGCGGTTCCCCGCCGGTGACGTGAACCCCGCCCGCCGCGTCGATGTATACGTCCACCTCGCTCCGCACGCCGAACTCCGGCAGGTAGATGCCCGGTTCGATGCTGAAGCACGTGCGGCGGATGATGCGGCGGTCGTCGCGCGTCTCCAGGCCGTCGATGTGCGCGCCGTTGCCGTGAACCTCCTGCCCGATGTTGTGCCCGGTGCGGTGCGTGAAGAACTCGCCGTACCCGGCCTTCTCGATCACGTCGCGGGTCGCGTTATCGACCTCCCAACCCTGTAGCGGCTTGCCCGCGGCGAACGTGTCCTTCACCTTCGCGATGCCGGCGTCGCGGGCCGCGGCCACGATGTTGAAAATCTTCGTGTACTGCTCCGGGACGGTGCTACCGACATACGCGACGCGTGTATAGTCGGCGTAAACTGACCTGGGGCGGATCATCTTCGCCCACAGGTCGATGAGTACCCACGACCCGCGTTCGACGGGCGTGTCGGTGTCCGCGCTTGTGTCGAAGTGCGGGTCGCCGCTGTGCGGCCCGACGCCCACGATGGGCGGGCTGTACGTCGTCATCCCGCTGTCCGCGAAGTGCTTCATGATGCGCGCTTGCACCACCATTTCCAGCACGCGGCCCTTCGCTCGAATCTCATCGGCGATGAAGTCGAACGCGACATCGTAGGCGTCGCGACAGAGCTTCGCGGCCTCGAAGTGCGACTGAGTCTGGTCGTCGTCCCACACCGCCTCGAACTGCTGAATCAGATCGCCGGACGCGACGATTGCGCAGCCGAAGGACTTCACGAGTTCGATGGTGCCGGCATCGACGCGGCCGATGTACGGGTTCGCGTTCCGCTCGCTGTACTCCATCGCGACCCGCTTCGCCCCGCTGACGAGCGCGCCAACGCCCGCTTCCAAATCCTGCCACCGGCGGTACACGGTCTTGTTTGTGCCGGGCAGGTGGTCGAGCGACGCCGGTTCGATGGCGTGAACGAGCTTCCGCGGCTCGCCGGTCGCGGGGACGAAGTAGAACCACCGCCGCGACAGTTTCGGCGTCACGCCCGCGACGCGCTGCGCGAGCAGGTTCTGCCCGCGGAAGTCGTACAGCAGCCAGCCGTCGCAGCCGGCCTCGCGGATCGCCGCTTGCACCGCGGAAAGGTCGAACATGGTGAGTCTCCATTGGCCCCTTCGGGACCAACGCTAAAGTAGCGTTTCCACTTGCGACAGGCTTCCCCTTCAGGATAATCAACTGCTCCACACTGCCTTCCCCTAGCGACCTCCTGCCACACATGCGATACCGACACGTCCTCTTCGCGCTCGCGCTGATGCTGCCCGCGAGCGCGGCCCGCGCGATCGAACCGTCCGACCTGAAGCCGGGTCTCATCACCGTTCACGCCGACGGTGCCGTCACAGACGGCGAGACAGAGGTCTGGCGAATCGAGCCAACGGTGGCGCTCGCCCTTGGTGCGAACGAGGAACCGCACCCGAAACTCGGCACGAAGTCGGTCAAGGGGCGCGGAATCAGCACCTCCCGCTGGACCGGTTACATCAACATCACTCGCGCTGGCAAGTACACCTTCTCTGCCGCGGGTGGTCCTGGGACGGTCGCGATCAGCATTGCCGGCAAGGAGGCACTCGTTGTCAACAATCTCGATCCCACAAAGGAACTCGCCGGAAACGAACTAACCCTCGACGGTGGCGTATATCCATTCTCGGGGCTGATTGTTCACGCGCCGGGGAAAGCCACACGCTTTGAACTCTTCTGGCAGGGCCCAGGGTTCACCAAGGAACCGCTCGCGTACCAGTTCCTCGGCCACTTGCCGAAAGACCGGCCGAAGGAGTTCGCCCGCGACGGCCGGCTCGAACACGGGCGCTTTAAGTTTGAAGAACTGTCGTGCGCGAAGTGCCACGTCCCGACCGCGAACGACAAGATGGCGAAGGCCCTCGTCGAACACACCGGCCCGAACCTCACGGAGATCGGGAAGCGGGCCTACCCCGGCTGGATTTACGCGTGGCTCGCCGACCCGGCGAAGCTACGCCCGCACACCACCATGCCGAAGTACTTCACGGGCGACGCGACCGCCGACGCCGAACGCTACGCCGTCACGCAGTACCTCGTGTCGCTCTCCGGCAAGCCGCTCGACGTGTACAAACTGCCCACCGTCGTGCCCGACAACCTCAAGCAGAGCATGGACCGCGGGCGCGTGCTGTACCACGTCACCGGCTGCGCCGCGTGCCACAACGACCCGCTCGCGCGCAAGAAGAAGGACGAGGACGAGGAGAAGGAACCGCTCGCGCCGGCGGACTACCTGTTCGGGCAGCACACGCTCGGCGGCCCGACCGCGAAGTACAACCTCGGCGAACTCGGCAGCAAGTTCCGACCGGAAACGCTCGCGGCGTACCTTCAGAATCCCCTCAAGACGAACCCCGGCGGGCGGATGCCGCACATGAACCTGAACGCGGCCGAAGCGACCGACATCGCCCGCTACTTGTGCCGCACGGTCGATGAGCGCGTCACGCCGGACAAGGTGCCGGTGCCGAAGGTGAAGCCCGCCGATGTCGCCACAGCGTACTTCCTGACCGCGACCGACGCGGAGACAGAGCGGTTCGCCGACCTGAAAGCGGACCTCCAGTGGATCGAACTCGGCGAGCGGGTCGCGATCACCAAGGGCTGCATGAACTGCCACACCGTCGAGAAGGGCGGGAAGCCGATCCCGGCGCTCCCGTTCGGCGGCCGGGCCGAACTCGTCCTCGTCAAACAAGGGCGGGAGAAGGGCTGTCTCGACCCGTTTCCCAATCCGGCAAAAGCGCCCGTTTACAAGCTCGATGAGAAGGAGCGTCTGGCGCTCGTCGCGTTCCTCAAGGACGGCCTCACCGGGGCCGGCTCGCCCGCGCCCGCATACCAGGCCCGCGTCGCGCTCAAGCGGTTCAACTGCCTCAACTGCCACCAGCGCGACGGCGAGGGCGGCATCCCGGCCGAACTCGCCGACCAGATGCGGCAGCTCGAAAAGGCCGAGAACGCCGACGACGTGCGCCCCCCGGTGCTCACCGGCATCGGCCACAAGACGCGCACCGTGTGGCTCAAGTCGGTCCTCACGCAGAGCGGGCGCGCCCGGCCGTGGATGCAACTGCGGATGCCGCAGTACGGCGAGCCGAACGTCGGGTTCCTGCCGGATGCGCTTGCGGCGCTCGAAGGCACCGTGCCCGACGACAAGGTTCACACGGTCGGGCGCACCGCGGCGAAGATCGTCGCCGGCCGCCACATCGTCGGCAAGGGCGGGCTGGGCTGCATCTCGTGCCACGACATCGGCGGCATCGCCAACACCGGCACCCGCGGGCCGGACCTCGCCACGATCAACCAGCGCGTCCGCTACGAGTGGTACGAGCGCTGGCTCAGCCAACCGCTTCGCATGGCACCCGGTACGCGAATGCCCCAGGCATTCGTCGAAGGGAAATCGACACTGAAGAGCGTGTTCGACGGCGACCCGCACAAGCAAGCGGAAGCGATGTGGGCGTACCTCGCGCTCGGCCCTGGCCTTCCCCTGCCGGACGGACTCGAACCGCCGAAGGGGCTGGTGATCGGCATCAAAGACCGGGCGGAGGTATTGCGCACGTTCATGCCGGACGCGGGCAGCAAGGCCATCGCCGTCGGCTACCCCGGTTACGTCTCGATCGCGTTCAGCGCCGACCAATGCCGTACCGCCTACGCGTGGGGCGGCAACTTCCTGGACGCGACGCCGGTGTGGGCGAACCGCGGCGGCGCGCCAGCAAAGCTACTCGGCCAGAAGTTCTGGACCGCGCCGGGCGGGCACCCGTGGGGGCTGACGACCAACACGCGCATCCCGCCGGACTTCCTCGGCCGCGCGAATAACCCCGCGTTCGGCCAGCCGCTGCCGCTCGAACCGGCCCGCGTGTACGACGGCCCGTCGGCGGTGCAGTTCGACGGCTACAGCCTCGACAAGGACGGCAAGCCGACCTTCCGCTACCGGCTCGACGAGACCGGTAACGGCGCGGTGCTGGAAGTGGCGGAGACGCCCTTCCCGCTGAAGAACCTGCTCGCCACCGGCCTCGCGCGGAAGTTCGACGCGACGATTCCCGGCGGCTTCCAGGCGTGGCTCCTGGCGGGCGGAACGAGCAAAGAGCCACGCGTCTACGACGCGACCGGCAAGGCGGTGAAGCTCGACCTGAAGGCCGAGGAAGTAACCGCGGCGGCGGTCGGCACGCGCCTCGTACTTCCGGGCGACGCCGACCGCGCGACGGTGCTGGAAGCCGCCGGCGCGCCCGCCGGCAGCGCGTGGCGGTTCGTGCCGAACAAGGGCGGCGGGTGGCTCGCGGTGCTGAAGTTCCCCGAAGCGAAGACCGAGCAGAAGGCCGCGTTCGCGCTGAACCTGTGGGCGCTGCCGAAGGACGACGAGGGGCTGCTGAAGGAGCTGTTCGGGCCGTGAGCGGGACGGCTGTTTTGCCCTCTCCCCTTGCGGGAGAGGGTGGCGGCGCTTCGCCGCCGGGTGAGGGGTAAACCGAAGCGCGTGCAGTGGGCTTCGCATTGACCGCGTAGCTCAGCATCCCTCACCCGGCTCGCAGAGCCTTGCCACCCTCTCCCGCAAGGGGAGACGGCAAAACAGTCGAAGAGTCGTCGCCTGCTCGCGGCGCGATGAGCAATCAGCGGCGGCCCTCTCTGGGTCGCCTTTTTCACGTCAGGTATTCACCATGATCGCGCCCGCGCCGGGAACCGCTACGACCCCCGACCCGGCCGCCGAGACCGGTCCGCCGGAGGTGCCGCTCCCGCCGACCCCGCGGAACCTGCGGCTTATCATCGCCGGCGGCCTCGCGGCCGTCGGCGCGCTCGCGTACTTCGGTAGCGCGGCGGTCGCGGGTCAGCCCGCGGTCGCGTACCGCGTCCAGGCCGGGTGCGGCATCGTCTTCTTCCTCGGCACCGCGGCGCTGTTCTCGAACAGCCTCCAGTCGGTCAGCCGCAAGACACTCCTCTGGGGCATCGGGTTGCAGTTCGCGCTCGCGGTCGCGGTGCTGTACTCGCAAAACGTGCAGCTCGTGTTCGAGGGCATCGGGGCCGGCATCAAGGCGCTCATCACCGCGTCCGACAAGGGCGCGGACTTCGTGTTCGGCTCGCTCGCGCACGTGGACGGCCCGTCGGGGTTCGTGTTCGCGTTCAAGGCGCTGCCGCCGATCATCTTCGTGTCGTCGTTCTTCAGCGTGCTGTACTACCTCGGCGTCCTCCAGTTCTTCGTGCGCGTCATGGCCCGCGCGATGATGTACCTGATGGGCACCAGCGGCGCGGAGACCCTCTCCGTCTCCGCGAACGTGTTCATGGGCCAGACCGAAGCCCCGCTCATCGTGAAGCCGTTCGTGCCCAAGATGACGAAGTCCGAACTGCTCGCCCTTATGGGCAGCGGCATGGCGCACATCTCCGGCGGGATGATGGCCGTGTACATCAGCTACGGCGCGGACCCGGTGTCCATCCTCTGCACGAGCGTGATGGCGTGCCCGTGCAGCCTGTACCTGGCGAAGTTGATCTACCCCGAAGCCGGAAAGCCGGTGACCGCGGGCGCGGCACCGATCACCGTCGAAGCGCCCTACGTCAACGTCATCGACGCCGCCGCGGCCGGCGTGAAGGACGGCCTGCTACTCGCGATGAACGTCGCCGCCATGCTCATCGCGTTCATCGCGTTCATCGCGCTGTTCGACATCATCATCGGCAGCATCAAACCGGGGCTGATTCGGGCCGGCGTCGCGGAGGCGCGGTTGAACGGGTGGCCGAACGACCTGAAGCTGGAAACGATCTTCGGGTGGGTGTTCGCCCCGGTCGCGTTCCTGATGGGCGTCGAACCGGCGGAGTGCGACAAGGTGGGCAGCCTGCTCGGCATCAAGCTCGCGGCCAACGAACACGTCGCGTATCTGAAGCTGAAGGACTGGAACACGACCGGCTCCGTGGTGCTGTCGGAGCGGTCGCGGTTGCTCGCGGTGTACGCGCTGACGGGGTTCGCGAACTTCGCGTCGGTGGGGATTCAGCTCGGCGGGATCGGCGCGATGGCCCCCGGCCGCCGCGCCGACCTCGCGAAGCTCGGCATGAAGGCGCTGTTCGTCGGGTTCCTCGCCACGCTCATCAACGCCGCCGTCGCCGGGATGCTGATGAAGGCGTGACGCGAAGTGGCCTGGCGTCGGCCCCCTGTAAAACGCAATCACGGCCGTGCGCTCAGAGGTTCAAGGAGGAGTTGCCGCCGCTTCCGTTATGTGCTGCTACCGTCCGACGCGGATGTGCGATATTCTATCTGGTAAAGGCCCGCCCCCGACCCGCGGGCCGACTTCGCAGGACTTCACCCATGACCGAGTGGATACGGCGGCTCCCGACGCGCGACGGCGACCCACTCCTGGGCAAGGTCCGGCTGCTCCGCGAGGTCGGGCGCGGCGGCATGGGCGTCGTCTACGCCGGCTGGCACACCGAGTTGGACATCCCGGTGGCGGTGAAGTTGCTGCTACAGGTTCACGCCGACAGCGAAACGATCCTCGCGCGGTTCCGCCGCGAGGCCCGCATCTGCGCCGCGATGGACGAGCCGAGCCTGGTCCGCGTGACCGACTTCGACACGAGCGACGCGGGGCCGTACCTCGTCATGGAGTACGTCGCCGGGCGGAGCCTGGAGGAGGTCGTCGCCCGCGCCGGGCCGTTGAACGAAGAGGAGGTGCTGAGCCTCTTGCGCGACTTGGCGGTCGTGCTCATGTCGCTGCACCGCGAGGGCGTCGTCCACCGCGACATCAAGCCGTCGAACCTGCTGCTGCGCGCCGGCGACGGGCGCATCAAGTTGACCGATTTGGGCATCGCGAAGGCGCCCGGCGGCGGCGACATGGTGGAGACGAAGGGGATCGTCGGGACGCCCTCGTTCATGAGTCCGGAGCAGTTCCAGGAGCCGGCCAAGGTCGGGCCGGCGTCGGACTTCTTCTCCCTCGGCGCGACCGCGTTCCACCTGCTCACCGGCGAGCGGCCGTTCGACGGTGCCACGATGTTCGACACCCTGCGCCGCATCTGCGAGCTGCCGCTGCCCGAAGACGTACTCGCCCGGCACGGCGTGAGCGACCCGACCATCGTGCTGCTGCGCGACCTGACGGCGAAGGCGATCGGTGCCCGGATCGGGACCGGCCGGCACCTGCTGGAGCGGCTCCCGGCCACGTCGATGCCGTTCCGCGCGGCGACGCTGGAAGCGGCCGGTACGGGCTACGTCGCCCGGCGCGGGGACGCGAGCGTGTTCCGCGTCGGCTACCGGCCGCCGCCGCTGCCCGCGACCACGAACGGCAGCAGCACCGACACGCAGCCGACAGGCCCCCGGCGGCGGTCACTGCTCGTGTGCGAGTGCCTGCAGAACGACTTCATCGCCCCGCTGCCGCCGGGCGCGCTGCCGCCGAACAAGATGCACATCGGGCGCGAGGAGGCGCTCCGGCTCGTCGGCGCGGACCCGGCGAAGGGGCCGCTGGTCCGCGCGCTGTCGGCCTGCACCGCGGCCGAACACGTGCGCGTGGTTCACGTGCGCGACTGGCACGACCCGGACGACCCGCGGCAGCAGCCGGAACTCGCGTTCTTCGGCCCGCACTGCATCATGGGCACGCACGGGGCGCGGTTCGTGGACGCCGTCGAATCGTTCAGCCGCGACCGCGGGCGGGCGGCCGTGGTGGACGCGACCGGCATCAACGACTTCGAGGACACGCCGCTGACGGACACGCTCGACGCGCTGATCGAGGACGACGACCGGGCGGCGATCCCGGTGGGCGTGATCGGCGTGTGGACGAACGTGAAGATCCAGTACCTGCTGTACGACCTGAAGACGCGGGCGCGGCTGCACAACCTGGCGACGTGTTCGCGGCTCGTCGCGGCCCCGGACCGGGTGGAACACCGCAACACCCTGCGGCACCTGGAAACGGTCCTGAACGTGAAGGTGTATCACGAGGTGGACGAGTTCCTCGCGTTCCTGGGCGTGAGCGCGCTGCCGGCGGGCGCTGACGTGCAGTCGATGAGCCAAGTCTCGAAGGCGACGTGAGGCGCTGTTTTGGGTGGCCGGGGCAGAGTCTTCGATG
>JAYUBA010000062.1:0-9033 GCA_043741075.1 Frigoriglobus sp. | reverse complement strand
GGCTTCCGGGGAGAGGTCGGCGAGTCTTCGAGCCGGGTGAGGGGTCTTCGCTTCCCATCGCGAAAGACGCAGGGCGCCTACTCGGGCAGTCTCACTCCACCGCGTCCAGGGTGAGGGGCTTGGCCCCGTCCTTGGCCTCGCGGAAGCACTTCAGCCACAGCTCTTCCAGCACGTTGCGGGCGGTGCCCTGGAAGTCCCGCGCGGCCTCGTACCGGCGCTTCCGCTGCGCCGGCCCGTTGAACGCCAGTACCCCCTCCAGGTCGATCGTCCGGAACAGGTCGCGGCGCACCATCTGGTGCCGGCGGGCCGGGTTCTCGTCGCCGTACAGGAAGTTGTACTGCGCGCTCAGGAACCACACCGCGGCCTCGTTCGGGTAGTGCAGGAGGGCCGCGTCGAGCCACGCCTTCGCCGCCGCCCGGTCGGCCGCGCCGGCGCCGGCCTTCGCCAGCAGCCTGGCCCCGAACGCGAGGCTGAAGTTGGCGACCTGGTCGTCCGGGTACGGCGGGCCGGAGACCGGCTTGATCTGCACCTTCGGCCGCTCCTGTTCGGGCCGGATCACCCGGAGCCGGAACGGCGACTTCGGATCGACGAGCAACTCGGCCAGTTTGCCCTCCATGTCCGCCGTGACCGGCCCGACGGCGTGCGCCTCGAACACGAGATTGGCCCGCGCGTCGTACCCGACCTTCTCGACCCGCAGCCCGTCGAAGACCGGGTACGCCGGGGTCACGCGCCGGACCTTGTCGAGCATCTCGGCCATCGGAATGACGGGCAGGTCCGGCGCGCCGGGCGGCAGGTCGTCGCCGGTTTCGGACGCGAAGTACGTCTTCTTCCACTTGTCGTCCGCCGCCAGTCGCTTGAGGAGCGCGCCCAGTTTCGCGTTCTGGGCTTTCGCGTCCACGGCGCCGGCGACGGTGTACCGGCCCGCGGCGTCGAAGGAGCCGCGCGCGATCAGCACCCCGTACCACTCCTTCGGGTCGCTCGCCACGACCCGCCGCAGTTCGGCCGTCAGCCCCGGAAGGAGCGGCTCCTTGTTCTTGCCGGCGGTCCCGGAGAGCTTGATGTCGGGCAGACCCTTCGGGAAGTGTTCCGCGAAGAGTCGGTTGAA
Organism: Frigoriglobus sp.; assembly: GCA_043741075.1. Taxonomy (GTDB): domain Bacteria; phylum Planctomycetota; class Planctomycetia; order Gemmatales; family Gemmataceae; genus Gemmata. The sequence goes on along the minus strand of JAYUBA010000062.1, from coordinate 7,928 downwards.
CCGGGCGTCGATGGCCGGGCCGTCGGCGGCGTCGGCGATCTGGTAGACGAGTACCAGCCCGCCGCCGTTCTCGGCGACGATGTGGCGCTTGTCGGCGACGGTCTGCAGGTCGTCGATGAAGTACAGGCGCAGGCGGACGTCATCCCGGTACCGGATCGCCCACGCCCGCAGGTCGCGAATCACCTTGCCGATGGGGAGCGGGGTCATGCCCGCGGCGCTCACCGGCCGGTCCGCCAGTTGCGCGTACTTGGCGGCGATGAACTCGCCGTGTGTCTTCGTGTCCCGGCCGGACGCCGCGAGGGTCGTCCGCACGACCGCTTCCAACTCCTCGCGCGCGGGCGCGTCCAGTTCCGGTTGGATGCCCGCCAGGACCAGTTCGCCCTTCGGCCCGAAGTAGAAGCCGGGGTCCACCCGCACGCCGTCGAGCTTCTTGCTCTTGGCGACGGCGAGGCGGAGCGCCGCCACCGGGTCCGGGACCGCGCCCTCGACGAGGGCGGTACAATCGACCAAGGCCGTCTTGACCAGGCCCCGGACGACCGGCTCGATCACCTTCCGGGGGCGCTCCTCGACCACCCCACCCGTGCCGATCTGAATCCCCTCGACCTGGAACACGAACCGGTTCCACCGGCCGTCCGGGTCGGCGCTCGTCGGCTCGACGACGAAGTAGGCGCGGTCCACGTACAGGCGGCGGAGCGCCTTCTCGTTGTCATCGGTCGCGGCGAGTAACCGCCGGAGGGCGGGCACGCCGACCGCCCACTCCGCGGCCGTCACCCCGCCCCAACCGACCGGCTTGGTGCCGGCCGCGGGGTGACCCTTGAGCGCCTCCGCCCCGCCCCCGGCCAGCCACGCGAGGACGGCGGCGTCTTCGTCCCGCAGGCCGGTGAGGATCAGTTCGCCGCCCGCGCCGAACCGGGCGCCGGTGAGCACCAGCCGGTCGGCGGCCGGGTTCCGCTTCGCCGGGTCCTTCGCGCCGCCGGCCGCATTGGCCGCCGCTTGCACCGCCACGTGCGGCGGCAGGTGCGCGCTGACCGGCCGCCCGCCGAACAGCCGCCCCATCCAGTCGCCGTCGGGGACGGCCCGCGTGACCCCGCCGACCCGCGTGAGGTCGCGCCAGTCGAAATCGACGTTCGCCCCCGCGCGCTTGGCGGTGGCGAGGATCATCTTCTCCAGGTCGTTCCGGATCGCCCCGAAGGTCGGCGACCACGGGTCGGACGCCGTCGGCGGGGCGCCGGGGTCCAGGAACACGCCGGTCACCTTGATCTGGCCGCCCGCCTCCTTGAACCCGTCGATGCGGAGCCGCTGCCAGTCCGGTACGTCCTTCTGCTTGCCGTCCTTATCCGGCAGGTCCTTGCCGGACGCGAGCGCCTTCTGGATCTCGCCGAGTTTGGCTTGCGCGTCCGTCGCGATCTGCGCGGCGTCTTGGGCGCCCGCGCCGGGCGCCCACAGGGCGACGAAAAGGCCCAGCGCGGGCCAGCGGACGGGAATGGACCGGGACATGAGTTCCTCGCGGATGTCAGACACGTGGGTCCGTCGGTTCCGGGAAACCATCCCTGGCGGCCGGCGGTTCGTCCGCCGGCGGTAGCTCGTCGATTCGTTCGGGCTGTGCGGCCGGCGGGTCGTGGGGCATGTCGAGCATCAGGTCGCCCACTTCCGCCGCGATCGCGTCTTCCTGTTCTGGCGCGCGGGGGGCTTCGGCCCCCTGTTGCGTCTCCAAGTCGATGCCGGCCCCGTGCGGCGTCGCGTCGGTCGGTTCGGCTCCCGGCGTGTCGCCGCTGACGCGCAGCACGATCAGCGTGCAGTCGTCGTTCACCATGTCGTTGGCCCGGCGGAGCGTGTCCAGTTCCGCGCGCCAGGCGTCTTCGGTGATCGTCTCGAACCGGCCCCACTCCGGACCGGGGCCGGCGGCGGAACTCTTGAACAGCCGCGCCGCGACCGCGTCGGTCGCCAATACGAACCGGTCGCCGGGCCGGCACGTCCCCGCGGCGGCGACCGCGACCGTGCGGAAGCCGGGGTTCGACCGCACCAGCAGCGGGGCGGACCCGAACTGGTCGGCCGCGACCACCGGGAACGTCGCCAGGAGCCGGCCGTCGCGCACCCAGAAGAGGCTCGCGTCGCCGACCGCCGCCGCCTGCCAGGGGCGCTCGCCGGTCGCGTCCGCCGGGCCGGTTTCCAGCGTCAGAATCGTTGCCGCCGCACCGACCTGATCCACCTTCGCCTGCTTCGACCAGTTCAGGTTACTATAATTGATCGCGGTGCGCCACTCCGTTCGGAGGCCGTTCACCCATTTATTCAGGGAAATGGGGTCGCGCGTGTCGGGGCGGTCGGTGAGGAACCTCTGGCTCAACTGCTGCGCCCAGATGCTACAGTAGATGCCGCTACTGGCCCCGTCGGCGATGACCGCGGCCCCGTCGGGCGTGTCCAGCGCGTAGGCGTCCTCCCACTGCTCCGGGGTGTTCCCCATCTTCTGCGCCCACATCGCGCGGTCCCGGTCGAACCCGCCGCTGCCGCGCCACGCGGTCGTGTCCTCGCGCCACGCGTAGGTGAAGATCGCGTCCCACGGGTCGGTGATGTCCCAGTCGTTGGCGAACGCCGATGACACTTCGCGCAACGCTCCCCACAGTGAGCCGCGACCGGAAGGGAGCGTGGAAGGCGGACCGCTCCCTTCCGGTCGCGGCTCACTCTCTGGCTCGATTCCTGGTTCGCTCTGCGCGTCGAACACGTAGTGGAGCAACCGAACCGGGCCGTAGCCGGTGGCGAGCAGGCCGAGCGACCGGGCGACGCGGAAGTACGCGTCGTCGAGCGCGTCCGCGCCGGTGCAGTGGACGACGACCGGCGGGCGGGCCGCGAACCGCCCGGTCAGCCACACCGCCACCATCTGGTACACGCTCGCCAGCGCCGCGGTGGGGCCGGGGTCGCCGGCGCACGGCGGCAGCACGGCCCACTTCTTCGGCTGGCCCTCGCCCCCCCGCGCGACGGCCGGCATCTCGGCCACCTGCGCGAGCGGCACGAACCGCGGCGCCGCGTCGCCGTCGGGCAGGAGCGAGAGCAGTTGCGGCGAGCCGTCGGCGGCGGTGCGGTAGCCGAGGACGGCTACGTCGATGGCGCCGACCGCGAACCCGCCGGCGGCGGTGTTCACCAGCCCGTCGAGCAGTTCGTCGGCCAGAAACTGCGCCGCGACGCACGCCGGGATGTCGCCGCGCGACGTGGGCACGTCCGCGGCCATCCCGGCCGACAGGCGGAGCAGCACCACGAGGCAGCCGGGCGGCGGGTCGGCGGTCGGGTCCATCGTCACCTGCACGATTCTTGTAGGACAGGCTTCCAGCCTGTCTCAGCGGCGTCGGGACAGGCTGGAAGCCTGTCCTACAGGTTACCGCAGGTGCGGCGGGAGCGTGGCGGCGGCGACCACCTGCGTGCCCACGTTCAACAGCTTCAGCAGGCTGACCGCGTCCGCGTTGAACGCCATCGCCTTGCACCCCAGCGGGGCCGAGATGCCCTTCACCTCGGCCATGTGCCGCAGCTTGTCCGGCAGGTTGCTGGACATGCCGAACAGGTCGCGGGCGTACTCGTCGGGCAGCAGCCCGTCGGTCGGCGGCAGGAACACCGGTTGCGCGTCCCGCCCGGACAGGTGGCAGTTGAACAGCAGCACGTTGCCGTCGGCGGTCGCGAGGGCTTTGAGGTCCTCGCCGAACGGCACCGGCATCCCGTCGGTGGACTCGCCGTCGGTCAGGTTGATGACCATCGGCGGGAAGCTGTTCGGGTGCGCGTCGATCCACGCCCGCACCACCTGCCCGCAGTAGCCCAGCGCGGTACACATCGGCGTGCCGAACATCTCCGTCGGCGGCGGGGACCGGAACCACACCGGGAACGCGATCTCCTTCTCCACTTCCGTGAGGCCGCCGGCCCCGTCGTCCACGAACTCCTTCTTCCGCCGCCGCTCGATCTCCAGCGGGTTGTCGTACAGCTCGCTGATGGACACGAGGTCGCGCCCGGCCAGCGCGGTCTGGAACAGCGGGCGCACGATCGCCACCCCGTTGGCGTCGGTGGTGTACCCGATGAGGCCCACGTCGAAGTAGTTCCGCGGCTTCTCCTCGCCCTTCTCGCAGCTCGTGATGAGCTCCTGGAAGAACCGGTTGATGGCCGTGGACACGGTGTCCATCTTCGCCCGCTGGGTGCCGGCGATGCCGTCGAGCATCGAGTTCGACAGGTCCACCAGGAACACGATGCAGCCGGGGTTCGAGCGGTCGATCTGCATGTCGTAGGGCACGGCGCACTCCTCGGAGTCGGTCGGGGGAAAGGGTGTTCGGGTCAGAACGTCTTGTCGCACACCATGCAGTACCGCGCGCCGGGCCGGCCGGGCGACTTGCGCCCGCACGTCGGGCACGCGTCCGGGTCGCCGGGTTTCGGGCCGCCCGCGGGCACGGGCGGTTTCGGCGCGGGCGGTGCCATCGACCGCGCCGCCGGTGCCGGGGGCGCGGCGGGCTTCGGCGCGGCCGGACGCGCGGACGCGGCCCGCAGGTCGTCGATGTCGAGGATCGAAGTCGTCGCGGGCCGCGCGGTCGGGGGCGGTCCCATCGGCATCGGCAGGCCGTCGTCGTAGTCCGGCGGCGTGGGCTTCGACTGTGCCGGCGCGGGCGGAACGGGGGACGCCGGTCGCGCCGGTGCCGCTTGCGGCTTCGCGGGAATGGGCGCGGCAAGTGGCTTCGCGGGAATGGGTGGCGGCGCGGTCGCCCGCGAAGCCGCAAGCGGCGGCGCGGTGGTGCCGCCCGTCCGCACGACGACGGTCACGTTCCCGGCGGCGCGCGTGTCGCCGTCGGCGACGGCCGCTTCGCGCTTCGTCGGCACCTCTTCGCAGTACACCTTGCCGTCGCGAATCCAGTACCGGAGGGCGACCTCCGGCGCGCCCCGCGCCCACACCGTACACGCGCGGGCGTCGCCGCCCACCTTCACCGGTTCCGGGCCGAGGTTCACGGTGATGACCTCGCGCGCGCCGAACCGCACCTCGAGCCACGCCCGCCGGAACGCCACTTCCACGACCGCGACCATCAGGCCGATGCAGAAGCCGAGGAGCGCGGCCCCGCCGAACCGGCCGATCCAGTCGCCCGCGAGCGACATGACCCAGAACGCGACCGCGCCGAGGAACCCGCCGCCCAGGCCGGCGAGCGCCGCCTTCTTGCCGTCCAGGTTCGGGATGAAGAAGCTCACGCCCCACCCGAGTAGCCCGCCGAGCAGCACCCAGCCGATGAGGAAGCCGAGCTTACCCACGCCCACGAACAGGAACACGAAGAACAGCGCCTGCCCGATGCTGCCGGACGCGAACCCGGCCACGACCGCACCGAGGATCACGAGCGCCAGCGGCACGCGCCCCGGCGCGAAGTAGGTTTTGCCGAGGTACTTGTTCTGCCCGGCGAGCAGCGCGAGGCACAGCCCGACCGCGAGCAGCGCGGTCCAGACCCCAATGGCGAGCACCGTCCACAGGGAGAACTGCGCGGCCGGCTTGGCGACGGCCAGTTCCGGGTCCGCGCTCCCGCTCGCGCCGTCGCCCGTGGCAACAATTTTGATCTTCGTCTTGCCGAGAACGACCGCGTCCGTCGCCTTCAGGGTCAGTTCGCCCTCGCTCTGGTTCGGCTGGAGCGTGAGCGTGTCGGCGGTGACGCCTGCGGGCAGGCTCTCGGCCCTCACGTCCAACTTGCCCTGGAAGAACTCGCGGCGGACGGCGACCGGCACCTTGAGCGCGGAGCCGGGCGCGACCTCGAACTCGGCCGGCGCGAACAACTCGACCTTCGGCTCCAGTTGGAACTCGTAGATGAGCCGCTTCGGGCCGCCCTCGGGGGTGTCCTCGCGGCCGACGGTGCCCTCGAACGGAACCCGCTTGCCGCCGTGGAGCACGTTGATCTTGTACGTCGTCTCGTTCGGCGCGCCGGGGCACCGCTGGTAGAAGTTGAGGTACACGCGGTACCGGCCCATCGGGGCGGTGCCCTTCGCCCAGTAGATGTTCTCGACCGGCTCGGCCGTGAGGCGGTTGCACCCGGCGTTGCGGTCCACGTCCAGTTCGCCGCCGCTGCGGGAGCGGCGGTGGTCGGGCTTCCAGTAGATCTCGAACCCGTTCGGATCGACGCAGTGCAGGTCGAGGTCGTTGGTGTTGAACCAGATGAGGGAAATTTGCACGTCGCCGGACTTCCCGCCCGCGGCCTCGACGCGGCTGCGGAGGTCGCTGGGGAGCGGCGGCGGGTCGGCCGCCGGGGCGGTCGGCTTGGAAATGAGCGTCGGCCCCTGACCAGCGCCGGCCGACTTCGCGATGTAATCGTAGACGGCCAAATACGGCTCGCCGACGAGCCAGCCGGCCAGACAGCCGGCCGCCCCGAACGCGCCGAACAGCAGCACCTTCTTCCACGCCACGAGCAGGTTCATGACCGCCCCTGCCGAGTTCCCGGTGTCACGGCCCGCGGTCGATCAGGTCCGCGGCCGACTTCAACCCGTCCGCCAGGCTCTCGAGTCGGATCCCGATCTTCAGCTCGGCTCCCGCGATTCCCGTGCCCGGTGCCTTCAACCGGTTTACCAACTCCGATTGTGCGCCGCACGTCTTTTTTAACTCGCCCACCGATTTTGCCGTCCACTTCGGCCCGGTTATTCCGGACCCGACCTTCGCGCGCTCGGCGTTGAACCGCACGGCCGCCGCGCTCTGGTCGGTCGGCGCGAGATCGACCGTCTTGCCGGGGGCGCCCTTGTACCGCACCTGCGTGGCCCTGCCCGGGTGCCGGTCCGCCAGGTTGAACTCGTTCAGCCCGTTCGTGTCGTCGGCGAGGACGGCCGACACCGCCTTCGCCCCGGCAACCGGCTCGTACTCGACGGTGATGTCCTCGCGCGGGACGCGATTCCCTTTGAACAGCACCTTGTCGTCCAGCCGCACGGCCGCCGGGACGAACGCCTCGCAGAACTCCTGCACCTTGTCGCGGATGAGCGCCTTGACCTTCTCGTCCTTCGTGCGGTTGTACTGCTGCACCACCTGCGCGAGCCACGCCGCCGCGCCGCCGGGGTTTTTGGACAGGTCGGCGTTGACGAACAGGGTGAGTAGCTCCTTGCTGGCGGCGCACTGGTCGGCGACCGCGCCCTTCGCCTCGACCGCCCCGCGCACGGCCGGCTCGACCGGCATCTTGTCCTCGAGCGCCCGCTTCAGGTCCGCGTTCAGGGCGGCGATCTGCGCCTCCAGCCCGCCGAGGGTATCGACGGCGGCGGTGACGGCGTTGCCCGGCCCCAGCGGCAACTTCACCTTGACCGCGGCGCGGTACTGGGCGTCGGCCAGCGCGGCCAGCGTGTCGATGACCGCCAGGCGCGCCTCCACCCGCCACTGCGCGACCCTCTTTTTGTCCGCGAACTTGGACCCGGCGTACGCCTTAATGAGACCGTCGGCGGCACCCATCGCCGCGACCGCGTCGTCCGCGGACGTGAACCGCAGCGGCTTGACGAACCAGTCCTTCACCTCCTGCTCGGCCTTGGCCGCCTGATCGAAGTCGCTCTTCCACTTCGCGAAGAAGGGCCTCAGCGTGCCGGGGGGGCCGCGCAACTCGGCGTTGGAGAGGAACCGGTCCAGGTCGCTCAGTTCGGCGGTCCGGGCGGCGGCGGCTGCCGCCACGCCGGCCGCGGGCGCGTTGTCCGGGGTGGCGTCGTCGGGGCCGGCCGGCTGGTACTTCCACGCGACGCCCACCGCCTTGCGGGCGTCCGCGGCCCACGCCGCCGACTTCGCGCGGGCCGCGGCGAGTTGGTCCTTCGGTGCCCCGCGGTCGGCGGGCGGGTCGGAGGCGACCAGGTCGGCACGCGCCACCCCGTTCACCTGCCACGCGGCGTACAGCGCGAACGGAACCCCCAGTACCAGCAACAGCGCCCGGCCCTTCAGCCCGATCATGTTCGGCCTCCTCGGTGGAACGATACTG
>JAYUBA010000061.1:0-2752 GCA_043741075.1 Frigoriglobus sp. | reverse complement strand
CCCACGCCGCGAACACGCCGTAGAAGAGGGTTTGAACCAGCGTCGAACGGAAGAAGTGCTCGCCCTCCTCGGTGGCAACATGGATGCCGAGCGCTTCCTCCAGAGCCTTCCGGACGGTCGCAAGTTGCCCGGTATCGGCGGCGCGGCCGATCCGCCCGCGGGCGTCGCGGGCGTAGCTGGCGAGGAACCATGCGAGGTCACGCGGTTCGGTGAGCGGCGCGGGCCGGCGCAGGCAGCGGCGGAGGAAGTCCGTCAGCCGGTCGCCGTGTTCCGCCACCGCCTTCGCGGGTTCGGCCGCGAGCGCCCAGAAGTCCGCCTCGGTCGCGGCAAGCTGATAATACTCGTGCCGGACAAGTACCCCGTGTTCGTCGCGGCCGATGAGCAGGAACTCGCGGTAGTTGGTCACGAGCACCTGGTTGTAGTGCTCCCAGTAGTCGGCGACTTGCTTGGTGTCCGCGACCTTTAGCACGAGCTTGTTCAGCGGCTTGCACTCGACTACGCCGCGGCTCGGATTCGCGAGCTGCCCCGGCTTCAACTTCACGTCCTCGCCCTTCACGAACTGATCCTGGGTGAAGAACCCGCCGTCGGGCATTCCCGCGCCCTGGTTCTTCAACCCCATGACGCAGTACACGCGCGGCTTCAGCCCGCCGCCGGCGGATTCGAGCAGCGACTGGAACGCGGGGTAGAAGGCGGTTTCGGGCGTCGCGGCCTTCGTGGCGTGCGCGATGCGGCACGCGGACAGGTACTTATCGAGGGCGTGCATGGGCGGCTCGGTCGCGATGATGGACGTTGGGTGTGGAGTGGAGAGTGTACCCGCCCACCGCCGGCGGGTAAACGAGGAACGCTCCCGCATGTGAACCCATCACACGCGAGAGCGTTGGAACTTCCCCGAACCGTTACCCAATCAGAGCAGCGACTTCGGCGGCGAGCGATTCGTTTCGTTCGGCGTAAATCTGCGTCGTGTCGGCCTTCGAGTGGCCGAGCGTGACCTGAGCCGCCTCCAGCCCGGCGGCCTTCCGCACGCGGGTGCCGAAGGCGTGCCGAATCTGGTTCGGCCGCCACCGGTGGGCGGAGTGCCACGCGAGAACCGCCTCGTGCTGCTCAGGTGTCAGCCGCTTCTCCCATTCCGCCCGCGATTCACCCTCGCGCTGAGCCAGCGGTTCGGGCGGCGGATATAGCCGCTCACACGCCCGCGCGATGGCCCGGCCGTAGCTCGCGGAGGTGTACCGCTCGTCGGGCAGACGCTTGGGGTTCACGACCCGCTTCGCCCTGTTCCGCTCCATGTGCGACGGATAGCGGGGGGTTTCGCGGGCCGCGGAACGTTCCGCGATCTGCTGTTCCATCGCCCGGCGCGGGCTGAACAGGTAGTCGGCCGGGTTGGCGGTGAAGTACGGCTTCAGCAGTTCCTGCGCTCGCGGTCCGACGGCGATGACGCGCCGCTTCCCGCGGTGCGCGTTCTTGTGGTGAGCCGGCCGGAACCTCCACACGGCGCCGCTCATGTCGATGTCGCACCGGCGGAGCAGACACCCTTCCCCCGGCCGACAGCCGGTGAGCCGCTGGAACTCCACCAGCCCGCGAATCTGCCGATTGAGGAACGGGAGCGTCGCATCGACCACCGCATCCTCAACCGGCTTCACCGGGTCGCGGTCAAGCGCCGCCGAACGCCCCGCGCGGAGGCCCGCCACAGTCTGGAGAGCGTGGAATACGGCGGCGGGAATCATCTCCTCGCTGGCCGCCCACTTGAACGCCCGCTTCAGCCGGCCGACCGCGGCGTTCACCTGCCCGCGGCACCACTTCAGGCCGATCATGTGCTCGCGGAGCGTCTTGAGCGACTTCGGGCCGAAGTCCCGCGCCAGAGTGTGGCCGTACAGCTCGCGAAGCGGGCGGATCGCCATCTTGAAGTTGCCGACCTCCGACGTTGGGGTTCCGTCCGGGTGGCGGTAGTGCTGTTCGGCGTGCTTGAGGAAGGTGAGCATGACCTCGCTCACCAACACGTCGGGGCCGCTCGCGCGCTCGGTGACGCCGCTCGCGAACTCGGCGAGGAACTGCTTGTACTCGGCGTCGGCGTCGGGGCTTCCCCACGCGCCGAGCGTCCGGGTGCGGCGGGTGCCGTTCTCGTACACGTCGAGAACGGCGCGGCCCTTGTGGTGGCGGGGTTGGGGGACTGCGTTTCGGGGGCGCGGCATTCTAATAACCCTCGTATTGCGGGAACTCCCGCAAAACCCAGGCTTTAGAGTCCGCGCTCCCGACCACCGGGAGGTAAGCTGAAATGCTTCGGAATATAGGCTTTTCGTTCAACTTCGTTCAGTAGCGGGGGGCGGAAGTGAACCGCCGACAGCTCGCTTATGAAGCGAGTGCTCTAACCTCTGAGCTACCCCGCCAAGGGTTCCTTCACTTTACACGCCCACCCCGCCCCGGCAAGACACACCCACAAGACACGCCGACACCGGCGAAGTTCGCCCCGGTCGCCGCGGGGCGGTTCCGGCGCGACAACCGGTCTAACCGCCCCATTCCGCACACGCCACTCCCCGTTCGCACGGATTCGCCTTCCTCACAGGTCCCTTCGCGCAGTAATCTTTACCCAACCCTCCCGACTTCCGCCCGCCGCTCCCGCGGAGACTCTCCCCATATGCGCACCCTTTCACTCGCCTCGTTGCTCGTTGTCTTCCTGCTCACGCACCTGGGGCTGACGCCCCACGCCCAGGACGCGAACGCCGCCCCGCCACCGGCCCCGCCGCCGGAGTTCGCGCAG
>JAYUBA010000060.1:0-9035 GCA_043741075.1 Frigoriglobus sp. | reverse complement strand
GTGGGCGATGACCGAGTACCTGCACGGCGCGGTCGGCTGCCGGTCGCTGTTCGCGACGCACTACCACGAACTCGCGCAGCTCGCCGCCGCCCTGCCCCGGTTGCGGAACTACAACGTGCTGGTGCGCGAACTGGACGACGAGATCATCTTCCTGCACAAGATCGCACCGGGGAACGCGGAGCGGAGCTACGGCATCCACGTCGCGCGGCTGGCGGGCGTGCCGGAGGCGGTGTTGGCGCGCGCGACCGCGGTGCTTGAATCGCTGGAAAAGCAGCACGAGCTACCGGTGACCGCGGCACCCACTCACGACGCGCCGGCTCAGAAGGGGAACCTGGTGCTGCCGCCGGAGGCGCCGCGGCGGAAGCCGAAGCTGAAGCCGCAGGTGACCGGCCCGAGCCTGTTCGGCGACGGCGAGGACGTGCCGTTCTGAAGCCCCGGCGACCGGGGTTGACGGCCCGCCGCCCGCGTCCCACAATCGCCCCTCAGCGAATCCGCTTGACCCACGAGCCGCGGTATGAACGTTCCCCTGCCGAAGTACGTCGAGCGCGGTCCGATCCACGATGTCGCGTGGGTGCCGCTGAAGTTCTTCACCGACCCGCGCGGGTGGCTCGTCGAACTGTTCCGCAACGACCTCGTGTCGCCCCAGTTCCACCCGGTCATGGCCTACGTCTCGATGACCCGGCCGGGCGTCGCGCGCGGGCCGCACGAGCACGCCGACCAGGCCGACTACTTCTGCTTCACCGGGCCGTCCACGTTCCGCGTGTACCTGTGGGACGCGCGGCCGGACTCGCTCACGTTCGGCGCGAAGGAGGTGCGCGAGGTGGGCGAGGACGCGGCGTACGCGCTGATCGTGCCGCCGGGCGTGGTCCACGCGTACAAGAACGTCGGCGCGAAGGACGGGTGGGTGTTTAACGGCGCGAACCGCCTCTACGCCGGGTGGCTGAAGCAGGAACCGGTGGACGAAATCCGCCACGAGAAGGACGCGGACAGCCCGTACACGCTGGAGTGAAGATTAATTCCGAGCCGGAAGCGTGAGCGACGGGAGAGCCAATCCGTCGCTCACGCTTCCGGCTCGTCAGATACCACCCTCACTCCCCCCGTTCCAGCGCGCGCCCGGCGTGCCACCACAGCACCAGACCCACCGCCGCGCACGCCCCGGTCGCGACCAACAGCACGCGGGCAAGCAACCCCGGCGGCACGTCTTCCGCGGCGCGCAACAGGTTCCACACGCCGACCGGCCAGCCGACGGCCAGCACCGCGACCGGCAGCAGTAGCCGGAACGCCCGCGTGTCGGTCGGGCACCGCACCGTCAGCCACGCGCCCAGCCCGATCACCAGCCCGAAGCCGCCCAGCACCAGCGCCGCCGCCGCGGCCCCGAGCAGCACCCCGCCGTCGGCCGTGAACGCCATTCCGACCGCCGCCACCGCGACCGTGGCGAACACGGTGCCGCGTTCGGCCGGTACACGCACCTTCGCCCGCAGGACGGCGCGGCGGTCGAGCGGGGTCGAAAGAAGCACGTCGAGCGTGCGGCGGAACCGCTCGCCCGCGACCGCGCCGCTCACCCCGACCGCGAGCGGCAGTAGGTAGCGCCCCGCGGCGAACACGCCCGCGCCCACCAGCAGCCAGCCGCCGTCGTCCGGCGCGCCGGGCCGGCTCGCGACCCGCTCGGCCCGCTCCGGGAGTAGCGCCAGCCCCACCCGCTGCGCCAGCACCCAACCACCACCGACGAACAGCGCCGCGGCCAGCCCGGCCGCCAGCGCGGACGCCGCCCGCGACACCGACGGCATCCCCCGCGCCGGCCGCCAACCGACGCACCGCTCCTTCCACAACACCGGGTCGGAGTCGTCCACGGGCGGCAGCGCGGGCGGCGGTGTACACTCCGGCTGAAGAAGCGGCGGGGCGGCGGGGCGCGGCGGGTCGGGGAACGCGGTGACCGGCGGCGGCCCGGCGCTCGGCTCGCGCAGCCGCAGCGACCGGGCGGCGCTCGTCAGGATGAGCGCGGCGAGAGCGGCCTGCGCGAGCGGGTAGGCGAAGCCGGCCAGTTCCCACCCGTCGCCGCCGCGGCGGGCGAACGCGAGTAGCGCGAACGGGCTGGCGAACACCAGCGGCGGCACGAACGCGCCGCACACCAGCACCGCCGCGCCGGCGTAGGCGCGGACGACCGCCGCGCGCAGGTCCGGCGACCGGCACGCGGCGTGAACGCCGATCGCGGCGCACAGCACGACCGTGCCCGCCGTGAGCGCGTAGCCGGCGGCCAGGAAGGCGACGTTCACCCCGCCGAAGAGGAGCGTGAGCGCCAGCACCGGCAGCCCGGCGAACACCGCGGCGAGAACGAACGCGATCCGCCCAGCCGCCTTCCCGAAGACGATCTCCCGGTCCGTCAGTTCGGTGGTGAGCAGCAGCGGCAGCGTGTGCCGGTCCTTCTCCTCGGACACGGCGACCGCCGCCAGCGCCGGCGTGAGCGCGACGACCACGACGAGTTGGGCTTCGAGCAGCACCAGCGCGAACGTGTCGGCGAATTTCGCCGCGTCGGCGAGGGAGGAGAAGCGGAAGCCGGTGGTGAACACGTCCCGCACCGGGAGCGGGTCGAACCAGACGACCGCGAACCCGGCGAACGCGAAGAGGAGCGCGTAGAGGAACACCAGGCGCACGCGCAGCGCCGCGCCGCTGCGGGCCAGCCGGCGCAGCTCCCACGCGGCCAGCGGGCCGATCAGCCCTGCGCTTGGCACCGCTACTTGTCCCGGTCTTGAAGGCCCAGCGCCACGCCGGCCTTCCCGAACGGAACGAGAGCGGCCGGCCAGGCGCTCACGGCCTTGACCTCGGCGTCGCGGTTGCCGGACACGCGCGTGTTCTGCCGGGCGATCGACAGCCGCCCCCACGCGTGCCCGGCGCGGAACTTCTTCGGGTCGTCGGGCAACTCGACCCACGCCTCGTCGCCCTTGTCCTTCGGTGCCGCCGCCAGGCGCAGGCGCGCCGCGTCGCCCTTCGCCCACGCCTTCAGGCTCTCGTCGGCGAGCGCGTCGGCGAACTGCTTCGCCTGGTCGTGCTTGCCGGCCGCGGCGGCGATCTGCGCGAGCCGCAGTACCGAGTACGGCGAGATCGTCACGTCCTTCCTGGTCTTGCTCGCGACGATGACGGCGTAAGCCGCGTCCAGTGCCGGCCCCGGATCGGGCGACCAGTCGGCGCACAGCGTCAGCGCCCGCACCTGCGCCTCCGGGCGGCCGTCCCGCTTCGCGATGGCGAGCGCCTCGTCCGCCTTGCCCTCCAGGGCGCGCAACCCGGTGTACGCGTACCGGCTGGGGTCGGTCACCACGCCGCCGCCCGGCGGGGCGACGACGTTGGGCGCCTTATCCACGTTCAGCGCGAGGAACAGCGTTTGAACGGAAGCCGGCGGCGGGCTGGCCTTGGCGAGTTCGGGGCCGCGCCCGGCGAGGTCCGTCGCCACGGCCCGCGCCACGGCCGACGCCTTATCCCCGCGGTAGATTTCGAGCGCGACGACGGCCTTCGCCTCGGCCTGCTCCGTCTGGGCGAACAGGGCGAGTGGGATCAGATCGACGGCCAGACCGGGCTGCCCGCGCTTGACCAGGTCGCGCGTGAGCCGCCGGGTGAGGTGGTTGCGGAACTCCGGGTCGGTCCCGGCCACGAGGCCGAGCGTCTTCTGAAGCTCCTCGTAGACGGTGAAGACGCGCTCCTGCGGCCGGGCCCGGAGCGCGGCGTCCGGCATCCACCGGAGGCGGAGTTGCTCCCGCGCCTGCTCCTCGGTGCCGCCCAGCACGAGGAACGCGGCGGCCAGTTCGGCGCACGCGGCGTTGCGGGCCGGGGTCGCGCCCGGACGCAGCGCCTCGCGGGCCTTGGCGAACTGGTCCATCGACTCCTTGAACTTGTCCTTGGTGTCGTGCCGCACCGAGTGCTCGCCGGCCGCGGTGTACAGCACGGCCGTGAACAGCGACAGTTCGTCCTTCGGTAGCGCGTCCGACGACTTGGCGAACTCCTCCAACGCGTCCGTCGTCAGCCGGTCTTCCTTGTTGCTCGTCCGCGTCCGGGTCAGGTACACGACACCGAACACCAGACTGGCGACGAGGCCCACCGCGAGCAGGACGAACATCACCTTCTGCTTGAGCGGGCGCGGCTCGAACTCCTCGCCGGTCGCGTCGGCCGCCTTCAGCGATTCGCCCTTGACCATCTGCGCGTCGGCGGCGTCCTGCACGCCTTCGAGCTTCTTCAGTTGGTTGTCCTTCGCGAGGCTGGGGCCTTTGGTGCGCGTCTGCCGCCAGTCGAGCACCTCGTCGGCCTTGGCTTCGGGAATCTTGATGCGCTGCTTGCACTCCGGGTTGGGGCACAGGGTGTTCTTGCCGGCCCGCGTCAGCGGTTCCGTCCACTTGTGGTTGCAGTGCGGGCACTCGACATCGATCACCCGTTCCTTCGCGTCCGCCTCGGCCTTGACCGGTTCGTCGGCGAACGCCGCGTGCGCGGCGGCCTCCGCAGCCGCGATCTGCTCGGGGGACAATTGCGGCGGGTCGTCCGGGATGGTGACCGGCTGCGGGATGACGATCTTCTGACGGCAGCTCTTGCACGTGGCCGTCTTGCCGGCCAGTTCGTCCTTGAGCCGGTAGTGGTGCTGGCAGTTCGGGCAGTCGAACTCGATCGCCATGGTGCGGATCCCGCTGCGACTTCGGAAACGCGAGAATTGTAAACCCATTATCCGGCGAACCGCGTGGAGAGGCAATCGCACAGTGCGGAAGTGGTTCGACTTGCCCGCCGGGCGGCCCCGCGGTATCCGTCGCGTCATTCACGGAGGGGACCGACATGCGCACGCGTGCGCTGCTTCTATTCGCCGCCCTCGCGGTGCTGCAATCGGCCGGGTGCTGCCGCCGGTGCTGCGGCGACCGCGACGACAGCCGGCCGCCGCGGGGCGCGCTGAGACAGGAAGGCCCGCCGCCGGCGGTTCTGCCCCCGGCAGTAACGCCGAGGCCGACCGGGGCGTATGGGGGAAGCTGAAACGCGGAACCAGGGTCGTGAGACCCTGGAACGGAACCTTCGAGTTCAGCTACGTGAGCCGCCGGGGGACGAGGCCGGTGTGCCGGCCACTTTGCGGTGGAGAATCGTACCGCTCTTTGATGCGGCGTTCTTCACCACGCGGAGGCGACCGTCGCCGTCGCTCTCGCTCCGCAGTCCGAGCGCCTTCATCAGCGCGGCCATGAAGTCGCAGCAGTTGGGGAACCGGTTCTGCGGGACCGGGGCGAGCGCCCGGATGAGCGGCGGCCGTTCGACCTCGGTCACCCCGCTCAGGTCGGCCGGCGGGCGCAGGTAGCTCCGCGACGTTTCCTTCGGGGCGGGCGGCGGCGGGAACGGGAACTTCCCGGCGCGGAGCGCGTAGTAGGTGATCGCGAGGCTGTACTGGTCGGACCAGTCCGTGAGCGTGCCCAGGAACACTTCCGGCGCGGCGTACTCGCGCGTCCCCTGCCGCGGGCACGGCGTGGTCGGGCCGTAGGTCGGCGTCGCCAGCCCGTGATCGGTCAGTTTCGCCACGTCGCCGAACAGCAGGATGTTACTCGGCTTCACGTCGCCGTGCTGGAACCCGACCCGGCGCCCGTCGCGGACGTGCCGGCGGGCGTTCAGGAAGTCGAGCGCCTCGGCCACCTGCAACAGGTACAGGCACAGCACCGCGGGGTCCAGTTCCTGACCCAGGTCGTTGCGGTAAAGTTGCATCAGGTCGAGGAGCGTCGCCTCGGCCAGTTCCATGTTGATGACGATGTAGCCGGGCACGGACCACATGCCGTGCGTCTTCACGATGTACGGGTGCTCGAGGCTCTGGAACGACTGCACCGACCGCAGTTCGCGCGCCGTGGTGCTGGTGTTCGAGGCGGGCATGAACTTGAGCGCGACCGGCGGGCCGCCGTTGGGAGCTTCCGCTTCCCACACTTCGGCGAAGCCGCCGCGCCCGCGGACGCACCGCAGCCGGTAGCCGGGCGACGGCTCCGCCCCGACGGCGAACGCGAACGCGCCGGGCGTGGTCGAGCGAATATTGGGAGGGGCCGACAACACCGAATCCCCTGCGTGGCGAAGCGGTTACGGCGCGGCAACCGCCGATCGGAGTGTGCGAAATCGCCGCTATTCCTACACGAACTGTAGCACACGAAGTGGCGGGAACGGGGCACCGACCCGGTTTCCTGAGATCGGGGCGGAAACTGCCGCGGTCAGCCGGAAACGGTGGAATAGCTCCAACTCAGGGGTTTGCCGTCGCGGTACGGCATCACCCCGTGGAACTGCGGTGAGGCGGGATCGAAAACGAGCGGCAGGAAGAACCGGTCGCCGTCCCAGAGCGGGAGCGTCGGCACGCGGTCCACCTCCACCCACTCCAGCGCGCCCTCCGCGTTCGCGGCGAGCGGCGTGCCGGTGAAGCGATCGACGCGGAAGATGAACCCGAACCAGTCCTCGCCGCGCGTGCCGAAGCCGGGCCAGGAGATTGTGCCCGCGAGGCGGATCGCGTCGCACCCGATACCGGCCTCCTCACGGATCTCGCGCCGGAACCCCGCGACCGCGTCTTCGCCCGGTTCGAGCTTCCCGCCGAGGCCGTTGTACTTACCAAAGTGGGCGTCGTCGGGGCGGGCGTTCCGGTGGATCATCAGCACCCGCCGGCCGTCGGGGGAGAACACATAGCCGAGCGTCGCGAGGATCGGAGTGTAGGGCATGACTTGGGAATCCAAGAACTCGGACTAACCACAGAGGCACAGAGACACAGAGAAGGCAAAAGCAGCAGGGTTCTTCAAACACTCTTTTGCCCTGGTCTTCTCTGTGTCTCTGTGCCTCTGTGGTTAGTCTGCTTCTTTGAGCTCGACTTCCGGCGGCAGTCCCGCGATCACGGCGCGAACCTGCTTGAGGTCTTCGTCCGTCACTCCTTCGCGGCGCGGGTAGCGCCGTTCGAGTGCGTCGAGGAGGGTCTCCCACATTTCCCGCGTCACCAGGACGGGCGGCTCCCAGTTGGTTGTCCGGCGGCGGGCGCGGACCCGGAACGACCACTTGCGGGCGAACCGTTCCGCCCGGACGTAGCGCTTGGTCCCCGTTACGGGGTCTTCTTCGGTCCACTCGATTTGCATGGGGTCGCACGTGTCGGGATCGGGCGGTAGAATGCTCAGGATAGCGGACGCGGCCCTATCGCGGGGAGTCCGAATTCCGCCCGGCGCGTCCGGCGCGAGTGAAGGGTCGGCCGATGTTGCTGTTCGAGGATCACCGGAATCATTCGACCGCGGTGGATCACAAGGCGGTCGTGTCCGCCGTCGCGTTCGCGCCCGACGGGGCGACGCTCGCCACCGGCGCGAAGGACGGGTCGTTGCTCCTCCGCGACTCGTTCGGACACGTCAGCCCGCTGCGCGAGCGCGGGTTGAAGTCGCAACCGGTCCACGCGATCGGTTACCTGCCGAACGACGCGGGCGCGATAATCGGCGGCGAGTTCGGCTGGAGTTGTTGGCGGCACGACGACGGAACGTGGAAGCAGTTCGGGCCGCAATCGACACGACCGGTCACGTCGCTCGCGGTGTTGAACGAGCGGACCGTGGCGTTCGGAATCGGCGACCGGCTGAACCCCACCGCCGGCACGTTCGAGATTTGGGACATATCCGCGGACCGCAAGCTCCTCCCCTACTTTCAAGAACCCAACGGCGTGCGGGCGGTCGCGTCGTGCCCGGCGAAGAAGCTGGTCGCGTGGGCGACGGGCCACCGCAAGGTGTGCGTGTGGGACATCACCACCGCCACGAAGCCGACGGCGTTCCCGCAGCCGCACGACTGCCCCGCGGTGGCCCTCTCCGCCGACGGCCGCACGATGGCGGTCGCGGTGGACTATACGGCCAAAATCTACGACTTGAAGAACCTGGAGGTGCGGCGCGAGCTGGTGGAGTTGAAGGGACGGCACACGGGCAAGGTGGCGGCGGTCGCGTTCAGCCCCGACGGCACCACGCTGATGACGGGCAGTTGGGACCAGACGGTGCGATTGTGGGACGTAGCGACGGGCAAGGAGCGGGCGAACTACCTGTGGGACGTGGGCCGCGTGTACTGCGTGACTTACGCCCCGGACGGCCTCCGCCTGGCCGCCGGCGGCGACCTGGGCCGTGTGGTGGTCTGGGACGCGGAGTAGGCGATAAAGGCGCTCCGAAGTTTTTTGAAGCGGTTCTGCGAGCTAGGCGCGAACCCTGGGAAGGTTGAGGGCGTCCAGTTTAAGCTGAACACATGCCCGTCGAACCAAACGAAACTTTATGCAGCCTTTAGCCCGCGTTGCCAAGAACTCTTACGTCACTGTCGCACCCCAACAAAGCCCTCCGGCGTGCGGCTCTTCACAGTTCCGTTGGTGGTTTCACATCGCTCTCCCTTTCACGCTTCCGTCGCGGCGCTGTGTCCAGCAAACTGTCGAACTCGAAGGCACTTCCTACAACTTCTCGATTCACAACCATCTCGACCGTTTCGTCCAATTCCCGGACGCGCAGCCGACATGGCCATCGGTGCACCTAATCAGCCGATCCGATCAACTGCCGCAAGCGAAGCCCGGATGGCGTCACGTGCGGGAGACGCTGCAATCGGTCGCTTGCTTTGAAGAAGTAACAGATTACATCCAACCGGATCTCGCCTACGCAGATGCAGGGGAGAAGGTGCGTGTCGCCTTCGCCTTCTTATCTGAGCACTTGGCAATGCTTCAGCGCCAGATGCCATACCTGACGTCTTGGCAGTTGTATCCGATCTCACAATTTGAAGTGGGGCTCGTCTATCACGGGCTCCGACACTTCTGTCCGCGAACCAACCGTTGGGAGTATCTGGCTACAGGAGTCACGATTAACCTTGCTCGCCAGTTACACCAACCCCTTTGTCTCGTGGAGTTCCAAGGCACTCCGGTAACGACTTCAGCAGCCGATCTGAGCAATGAGCTTCTGGCCGAAGCGCAAGTTGCATTATTACCGCGGCGCGAAAGATACTCATTAATCAACATGCGGCAGCAGCGGCATAGAGAACGCAGGGTTGGAGGAAGTAACTGACGACGTGTTTGGGCA
>JAYUBA010000059.1:0-2760 GCA_043741075.1 Frigoriglobus sp. | reverse complement strand
TCCCCCTCCCTGAAGGGAGGGGGTTGGGGGGTGGGTTCTTGGTTTTCCTCTCGCTCGCGGCGTCCGGGCGGCTTATGCTATTACTGTTCTCCCTCCGGCCCTGCCCGACTCCGCCTTCCCCCACACGGGCGCTCCCGGCCCGCCTGCCGCAACCGCGAGGAACCTGCCAATGCCATCTCCCTCGACACGGACACGCCTCACCCCCACCGCTTGCGCGCGGGGGTTCGGATTCGTCCTCGCGGTTCTCGCGTCGGCTTCGCCCGCAACGGCCGCGCCGCCGACCGAGGCCGGCGAGCGGAAGGCGGTCATCGGTCAGCCCGCGGGCACCGAGGTGTATCCGGCCGCGGTCACCCTCACGGGCGCCCGCGACGCGCGGCAACTCGTCGTCACCGGGAAGTACGCGGACGGCACCGCCCGCGACCTGACCGGCGTGGTCGAAGCGAAGGTCGAACCGGCCGGCGTCGCGGACCTGCAAGACGGGCTGTTCCTCCGGCCCGTGAAGAACGGCACCGCGACCGTCGTCATCAGCGCCAACGGCAAGGAGACGCGGGTGCCGGTGACCGTCGCCGGGCTGGACAAGCCGGCCCCGGTCAGCTTCCGCCGCGACGTGATCGCCGCCATGAACGTCGGCGGGTGCAACGCGGGCGCGTGCCACGGCACGCCCAGCGGCAAGAACGGCTTCAAGCTCTCGCTCCGCGGGTTCGACCCGGCCGCGGACTTCCTCCAACTCACCCGCGACCAGTTCGGCCGCCGCACCGGTAAGCACGACCCGGAAGCGAGCCTCATGCTGCTCAAGGCCGTCGGCCGCGTGCCGCACGAGGGCGGCCAGCGGTTCGGCGCGACGAGCATTCCGGGCGAGCTGATGACCGCGTGGCTCACCGAAGGGCTGAAGGACGATGCCGCGACACTCCCGGCGTTGAAGAAGATCGAAGTGACGCCGGCCGCGCGCCTCCTGAAGGCGCCGAGCAAGTGGCAGCAACTCGCCGTCCTCGGCACGTTCGGAGAAGTCGCGCGTGATGTCACGCGGCTCACGGTGTTCAGCAGCAGCGACCCGTCGATCGCCGACGTGACCCCGAACGGCATGGTCGAGTTCAAGCGCTCCGGCGAAGTCGCGATCCTGTGCCGCTACCTCGAAGAGTTGGTCGCGGTGCGGGTCACCTACCTTGAGCCGCGCGACGGGTTCGTGTGGCCCAACCCGCCGGAGACGAACTTCGTTGACACGCACGTCTTCGCCAAGCTGAAGCAGATGAGCATCGCGCCGTCCGGGCCGAGCGAGGACTACGAGTTCGTCCGCCGCGCGTACCTCGACTGCGTCGGCCGGATGCCGACCTCCGACGAGGCGAAGGCGTTCCTCGCGGACAAGGACGCGAAGAAGCGCGAGAAGCTGATCGACGCGCTCGTGGACATGCCGGAGTTCGCCGACTTCTGGGCGCTCAAGTGGGCCGACGTGCTGCGCTCGAGCCGCAAGACGATCCAGGTGAAGGGCAGCTACGGGATGCAGGCGTGGCTCCGCGGCAAGTTCCTGAAGAACGAGCCGATGGACAAGATCGTCCAGGAGATCATCACGTCCAACGGGAACTCGTACGCGAACCCGCCGGCGAACTACTACCGCATCGCGAAGGACCCGACGGCCCTCGCCGAGACGACCGCGCAACTGTTCCTCGGCGTGCGGATGCAGTGCGCCAAGTGCCACAACCACCCGTTCGAGCGGTGGAGCCAGGACGACTACTACGGCATGGCCGCGTGGTTCGCCCGCGTGCGCACCAAGCCGGAACCGACCATCGGCACCAAGCCGGCCGCCCCGGCCGCGTCCGCCGAGGTGGTGTTCACCGCCCGCGACGGCGAGGTGACGCAGCCGCGCACCGGCAAGCAGATGAAGCCCCGGTACATCGGCACCGGCGACGCCGACGTGAAGCCGGGCGAGGACCGCCGCGCGGTGCTGGCCGTGTGGCTCACCGCGCCGGAGAACGCGTTCTTCGCCAAGTCGGTCGCGAACCGCGTGTGGTTCCACCTGATGGGCAAGGGCATCGTCGATCCGGTGGACGACTTCCGCGACTCCAACCCGACGTGCAACGACGAACTGCTCGACGCGCTCGCCAAGGACTTCGCCAAGAACAAGTTCGACATGAAGCTCCTGGTGAAGACCATCATGAAGTCGCGGACGTACCAACTGTCCGCGCAGCCGAACGACTTCAACAAGGACGACGGCAAGTACTTCTCGCACACCGTCACGAAGCTCCTGACGGCGGAGCAACTGCTGGACGCGATCTGCGACTTCACCGCGATGCCGGAGAAGTTCGCCGGGCTGCCGGCCGGGACGCGGGCCACGCAACTGCCCGACGGCGAGGTGAACCACCCGTTCCTGAAGGCGTTCGGCCAGCCGGCGCGCGAACTGGCGTGCGAGTGCGAACGCGAGAGCGACGGCAACCTGGCGCAGGCGCTGCAACTCATCAACGGGCCGACCGTGAACGAGAAGGTGCGGGGTCCGAACAACCGGCTCGGCAAGTTGCTCGCCGCGAAGAAGACGGACGCGGAAATCCTGGGCGAGCTGTACTACGCCGCGCTCGGCCGCGCCCCGTTCGACGACGAGAAGCAGATCGCGCTGGACCACGTGGCCAAGCGCGAGGACAAGCGGAAGGCGTGGGAGGACCTGGTGTGGGCGCTCATCAACACCCGCGAGTTCCTGTTCCGGCACTAACCTCGTTTCGGGATCGCCGGTGCGGGTTTGGTAGGACAGGCTTCCAGCCTGTCCCAGTCGCG
>JAYUBA010000058.1:0-2760 GCA_043741075.1 Frigoriglobus sp. | reverse complement strand
TCGTTGAGAACCTCGCTCACCCGCCGCTGACGGGCGGGATCACCGCCACTTCGTCGGATGCACTTAGAGGCCGGTCGTTCTCCGCGACATCGTGGTTCACCGCGACCGCCGACCGCGCGAGCAAGTTGCGCGCGAGCGGGAGTTGCTTGCCCAACTCGCGGCGCAGGTCGGCGACCGTCGCGCCGTCGGGCAGTTCCACCTCGGCCGAATCGCCGCCGGTGAGGTCGCGCATCGCGGCGAAGAGTTTCACGGTGATGGTCATGGTCAGTCGCTCACGAGGGCGCCGAGCGGGCGGTGGAATCGGGCTTCCAGTTCGGGGAGCAGGCCGTAGGCGTAGGCGAGGTACTGCACCGGGTGAAGGGTACGCTTGCCGCTGCCCTCCTGCATCTGAAGGCGGCACGCGCTGCACTCCGTCGAGCCGTACAGCACGCGCGGCCGGTTCAGTTCCGCCAACATGCCCGCGCCGGCCGCGAGCGAGGCGTCGTAGTTCTCCGCCTTCAGCCCCCAGGTGCCGGCCATCCCGGAGCACCCCGCGTCGATCGTATGCACGCGCAGGCCGGGGATGAGGGACAACAGCCCCGGCGAACTGGTCGGGCCGCGGAGCGCCTTCAGGTGACACGGGATGTGGTGGCCGAGCGTCACGTCGAGGCGTCGGAAGTCGGTGCGGAGTCGGCCCTTCGCGTGCAGTTCGCCCAGGTACGTCGTGAGTTCGACGGTGTTCGACGCGACCGCGGCGGCGTCCGGGTCGTCGAGGATGTCGAGGTAGTCTTGCGTGAGCATGAGCGCGGCGGTCGGCTCCGGGCACACGATGCGGTAGCCCTCGCGGGCGAGGTCGGCGAAGACGCGCACGTTGTGGAGCGCGGCTTCGCGGGCGGAGTCGAGGTCGCCGCGCGCGTACGGCGCGACCCCGCACCCGACCTGCCGCGGCGGCACGTACACATCGACGCCGTTGTGCCGCAACACCGCGACCGCGGCCACCCCGATGAGCGGGTCGTTGTACGCGGCGAACACGTCGATGAAGAGCGCGACGCGAGGGTTCCCCTTCGGGTCGCGGCTGAACGCCTCCGGGCCGCGGGGCCGCTTCTTGGTGAGGCCGTCGCCGCGCGCGCGGCGGAAGAAGTTGCGCAGCGCGAAGGCCGGCAGCCGGCGGCGGCGGGAGACGCCGAACACCTTTTCGACGAGCCACCGCACGGGCCGGCGGGCGAGCAGGATGTTCACCAGCGGGGCGAAGTTGCTGCCCGCGCCGGCCAGCCATTCGGCGCGGGCGAGCGCCCAGTCGGTGCGGTCCAGCCCGTGGTCGGCGTGGTGCCGCGCCTTCGCCTCGAGCATCAGCTTGGGGACGTTCACCTTCGCGTCGCACTCGTCGCGGCACTGCTTGCAGTTCACGCACAACTCGGCGACCGCGCGCACCTCGTCGGGGGTGGCGGCGGCCGGGTCGGCGAGGACGCGGAGCATGTTCGCCATCGCCCGCGGGGTGGCCCGTTCGCTCCCGGTCGCGCGGAACGTCGGGCACATGCGCACCGGGGCGGTGCGCGTCCGGCAGTCGCCGCACCCGTTGCACCGCGCGACCTCTTGCGCCGGAGAGGAGCCGCCCCAAACGAGTAAGGGCGTCGGTGCCGCGCTCGCCTTCAGTTTGGTGTTCTCTCCCCTGTCTTCTGTCTTTTGCTTACTGTCCACTGACCACTGTCCACTGCCCACTGCCCGCAAGGGCCACGCTTCGCGGCTCGGGTCGGGGCCGACGATCTTGCCGGGGTTCAGGATGCCCTTCGGGTCGAAGATGCGCTTCAGCTCGCGGAAGACCGGCACGAGCGGGCCGTACTGCCGCTCCACCCACGGCGTGCGGGCGATGCCGGTGCCGTGCTGCGTGCTGACCGTGCCGCCGAGCGACAGCGCGAGGCCGTGAACCGCTTCCGCCACCGGCCACAGCTTCGCGCGGTCGGCCGGGTCGTTCAGGTCGATCAGCGGGCGCGTGTGAACTTGCCCGGTGAGGGCGTGAACGAGGAACGTGCCGCTCACCTCGAACCGCTTGAGGATGTCCTGCACGCGGGTGAGGAAGTCCGGGAGCGCGTCGGCCGGCACGCCCACGTCTTCGACGAACGCGACCGGCCGCTGGGCGGCGGAGTTGTACAGCCCGGACACGGCCGCGTCGCGGACCCCGCGGACCTGGGCGGTCCCCTCCGGGTCGCACGTCGGTTCGGCCAGCACGCGGAGGATGTGGGTGCGGCGGAGGGCTTCGACCGCGCCCCACGCCCGCTCCTTCGCCCCGCGCTCGGTGTCGGCCTCGAACGCGACGACGAGCGCCGCGCCGACGGTCGGCAGCGCGGCGTTGCGGGTGACCGAGAGGAGCCGGCGGTCGAGCAGGTCGCACGCGACCGGGCCGTGCGCCCGCAGCGCCAGCCCGGCGCGCACGGCCGCGTCGAGCGTGGGGAAGCCGATCAGCATGAGACACGTTCCGCCGGCCAGCGGCACCGTCCGAAGCGTGCCTTCCGTTACGATCGCGAGCGTGCCTTCCGACCCTACGAGCAGCTTCGCGAGATCGATGCCGCCGGGGGTGAGTACGCCGTGGAGTTGGTAGCCGCACCGGTCGAACGGCGTGCGCGTCCGCGTGATCGCGATCCGCTCGGCGTTCTGGACGAGGAGTTCGTGAACGGCCTGGGTGATGGAGTTGGTTCGGTCAGAAGAACCTACCCCCCCGGCCCCCCTCCCTGAAGGGAAGGGGGAGGAAGACGGCCGCTCGTTGGCACTCGCGGCTCGCTCGGA
>JAYUBA010000057.1:0-2763 GCA_043741075.1 Frigoriglobus sp. | reverse complement strand
ACGCGATCCGACACCGCCTCAACTTCCCTGCGTCCCCTCGCCCATGATCGTCACCGTCCCGCGTCCGCCATCGACGCGCAGCACCTGTCCCGTCTTGAGGCGCTGCGTCGCGCCGGGCAGACCCGCGACCGCCGGCAGGCCGAACTCGCGCGCCACGATCGCTCCGTGCGACAGCACCCCGCCCGTTTCCATCACGAGCGCCTTCGCGTGAACGAACAGCGGCACCCACGCCGGGTCCGTCGAAGGGCATACCAGCACGTACCCGCCCTCCGGCGGCGCGGCGGTCGGCTCCGTCAGCACCAGCGCCGGCCCTTCCGCTACGCCCGCGGACAGCGGCACGCCTTCGAGTTTGTCGCCGCCCGGCGGTTCCGGGAGCGGGCGGCCGATCGCGTCGAGGTCGTCGCTGAACAGCACCGGCGGCACTTCGAGCGACAACTGAGTTTGACGCAGCTTTCGCGCCGTCGTTATTTTGGTGGAGAGGTCGCGCCCCGCGATCAGGTCCGGTAGGTCGGCCGGCGTGAGGAAGAAGATACCGCCGTTCAGCCCGAACCGGCGGTCGAGTTCGACCAGCGCGCGGCGGATGACCGCGTAGCCGAGCAACAGGTAGTGCTTGCCGGCTTCGCGCAGGCCGAGGTATGTGCGCAGGCGCTGGACTTTCAGCGCGAGTTGATCGCGGAACGGCCCGCCGAGTTTCGCTTCATCGGCGATCTTCTCGACATCCACCGCGGCCGAAGTGTGTGTGTCAATCCTCACCCCGCGAACGAGCTTATCGAGTTCCTGCGGCGATTCGCTCCAGCGCGGCTGGGCGAGTTCCATCTCATTTGTGCCGCGGTGCCCGAACTGGGTCAGAAACTCCGCGCGCGGGATGCGCCCGCTTGCGAGGTCGCAGACGCCGCCGGGGAGGTTCGCGTCGCCGGGCGGCGCGGCCCCGAGGCTCAGTTCGCCCACCGCGATACGGGCGCGATCCTCACCTAGCTTCGGCTTGAGTGCCTCGAAGGTCTCGTTCCACGCGAGGTCCGCGAACACCGTCGGTTTGAGGCTCTCGCGGGCGAACTCCACGAGCGTCTTGTGTACCCACGCCTCGAACTCGCGCACCAGCGCCGGCGGGTCGAACCCGGACCACTTTTGCGCGCGCGCCTGCGCCGCCGCGACCGCGAACGCCGGTGCCGTCTCCGATTCAAACTTGACCGGGAACGTGGCGGACAACTTCTTCGTCGCGTTCATCAGCCGCGTGAGGGCGAGAATCGTGCCTGGAAGTGTGAGAACACCCATCACGCACCCCTGACCGGCGAGCGGGTTAAGCGCCGGCTTCGGGTCGAGTGCCTTGCGTGGGTCTTTCTTGTACTCGCCGAGCGGGTACTCGAACGGCGGGCGCGCGAACTGCATTCGCGGCAGGCGCGACAGGTTCGCCATCGGCCGCCCGGCGACGAGGTCGAAGCCGGACAGCGACCCGAGCGCCGGGTCGGGCTTGGCACCGAGGTCGCGGTTCATCGCGCCGAACCCGCCGTCGGCGGCGAGCAACCGCTGCACCACCGCCCACGTCATCGGCGTCGGTTCGGGCAGCACTTCGCTGAGGTTGTACCGCACCCACGCGGTGCCGCGCGGGTCGGCCTTCGCCTTCAACTCCGCGATCACCGCCTGCCGAACCTGCTCGCGCTCCGCCGCGCCGGCCACGGTGATCGGCCGCGCTTGCAGCAGGTGGAAGGTGCCGCCGGCGTAGGCCCACTCCACGTCGCGGGCATCGCCGTAGAACGCTTCGACCTTCCGCCCCAACTCCGCGAGCTGTGACAACGCGGTGTCACCGAGGCAGAACTGCCGCTGAAGTTCCGCGGGGACGTGCTCCTCGCCGCTCGCGGTCACGCGAACCGCCTTCGAGCCGAGTTCGCGACTGAGCACGGCTCCCGTGCCGTGATCGAGCGTGAACCGGTCCGGCTGCACGCGCCCGGACACGACCGCTTCGCCCAGCCCCCACGACGCCTCCGCGAGCATCCGCGTACCGCCCGCGTCGAGCGGGTCGCGGGTGAACAGCACGCCGGCTGATTCCGCCGGCACCAGCTTCTGCACGACGACCGCCATCGCCACATCGGCCGCGTCGATGTTCTGCTTTGCACGGTACGCGACCGCGCGGTCGGTGAATAGCGACCGCCAGCAGCGGTCGATGGCGTCGATCAGTGTCTCGTCGCCATGTACGCCGAGAATCGTTTCCTGCTGCCCGGCGAAGCTGGTGTCGGCCGCGTCTTCGGCCGTCGCGCTGGAGCGGACCGCGACCAAGCCGCTCCCTAACTTCCGATAAGCGTCCGCGACCGCGCGCACGAAGCCCGGGTCGGTGCGGATGCCGTGTTTCATGGCCCACCGGTATGCTTCCGTGGTCACGACGAACCCGGCCGGCACCGGTAGCCCCGCGTTCGCGGTCTTGGCGAGGCTCAGACCTTTCCCGCCCACCAGGTTGGCTTCCGCGTCGGTGATTTCGTCGAAGAACAGGATGTCGGGCATGTCAGTTCGCCTTCTTCTTCTTGAGTACCCCGGCCTCGTCGAGGAGCGACCACAACTGCTCCCACACGGCCTCCGGCGGGAGGCCGGTCACGCCGCTCGCGGCCCAGTGGCGGGCCGCGTCCGCGAGGCACCGGACCGCGTCGGCGCGGACGGCGGCGTCATCGACGGCGGTCTTCGGTTTCTTGCCCTCTCCCCTTTTGGAGTCGGGGAACCCCCCGCGGGTTCCCCGGTCCCCTCCTGTCGCGGGAGAGGGTGGCGAGGCTTTGCGAG
>JAYUBA010000056.1:0-2763 GCA_043741075.1 Frigoriglobus sp. | reverse complement strand
TTCGAGGCCCGACGCGCGGCATCGAGCGAAGACCACTTCGGTCCGACGCGCGAAGATGTCGGGTCTACGTCAGATGTCGGGCCTCGAAGACTCGACCCGACCTACTTCAGAACGGCGAGCATCCCTAACAACACCGCGGCCGTCAAGGCCAGCGCGGCGACGTAGGTGCGGATGCGCCCGGTCTGCGCGCGGCGCAGCACCCCGCCGAGCGCGCCCGCGGCCTGCCCGATGGCGTTCAGGAGGCCGTCGAGCGTGAACAAGTCGAACCGCTTCGCGTGCGGGTCCGCGTCGGTCGGGCGCTTGTCCGCGGCGGCTGCCGCGTGCGCCAGCGCCAGCGTCGGTTTCACGAGCGCCGCGTCGTAGGCTTCGTCGAAATACCACTTCCGCAGGAGGAATCGGTACCACGCTGGGCCGGTCGCGTGCAGCGCCGCATCATCCGGTATCCGCCGGTAGAACAGGGCGAACGCCACACCTGCACCCACGACTGCCGCGATCAGGGCGATGAGTCCGGCGTAGTGATGAAGTTCGTGTTCCTTCACTTGCTCTACGAAGAACGCGACACCCACACTCGGCGGTACCGCCTTGTGCAAAACGTGTCCGAGATAGCTCGCTTCGGCCTCCCACACCGGCCAGCCCCACGCGACCCCGACGCTGAACACCGCCAGCACGACGAGCGGGAGCGTCATCACCGCGGGCGATTCGTGCGCGTGCGCGTGAACGTGCGGGTCGCGCGGCGCCCCGGTGAACGCGAGGAACCACAAGCGGAACATGTAGTACGCCGTCATGCCGGCGGTAAGCGCCGGCAGGATGAACAGCAGCGCGTGTTCCGGGTGCGCGGAGACGTAGCCGAGCGACGCGGAGAGGATCATGTCTTTGCTGTACCAGCCGCTCAGGAGCGGCGCGCCGGAGATCGCCAGCACGCCGACGAGCATCGTGAACGCGGTCACTGGCATCTTCGACTTCAGCCCGCCCATCTTCCGCAGGTCTTGTTCGTGGTGGCAACCGTGAATGACGCTGCCGGAGCAGAGGAAGAGCAGCGCCTTGAAGAACGCGTGCGTGATGAGATGCACCAACCCCGCGACCCACCCGCCGATGCCGAGCGCGAGCATCATGAAGCCGAGTTGGCTGCACGTCGAGTACGCCAGCACCCGCTTGATGTCGGTCTGTACGAGCGCGATGGTCGCGCTGATGAACAGCGTGATCGCGCCGATATACGCGATGACCAGCAGCACTTCGGGTGCGAACAGCGGATAGCACCGGCCGACGAGGTACACCCCGGCCGCGACCATCGTGGCCGCGTGGATGAGCGCGGACACCGGCGTCGGGCCTTCCATCGCGTCCGGGAGCCACGTTTGCAGCGGCACCTGCGCGCTCTTGCCCATACACCCGAAGAAGATGCCGAGGCCCATCGCGACGAACAGCCAGTACGGGATCGCGCCGAAGTCGGTGTATGTGGTCTTCGCCGGCACGGATCGGGGCTCCTGACGGTGCCCGCCGTAGCCGATCGCGTCGTAGTGGCGTGGGGTCTCCCAGCCGAGCGGGAAGAGCGCGACGTGCGACCCGGTCCCGGCCTGGTCCTTGGGCGGGAGGGCGTACTGCGGGTTCTCCTGTTCGTCTGGTTCGTTCGCGAGGTTCACGCGAACGAGTTGGTGAGCGAGTTTGACCCGCCCGTGGCTGTCCTTTTCCGGCGACCGCACGCGGCGGTTCATCTCCTCGAAGTTCAGCGTGCCGAGGTACGTCCACGCGATCAGGATGCCGATCAGGAATCCCGCGTCGCCCACGCGGTTGACGATGAACGCCTTGTTCGCGGCGCGGCTCGCGCTCGGCCGTTCGTAGTAGAAGCCGATGAGGAAGAACGAACACACGCCGACCAGCTCCCAGCTCACGAACACCTGAAACAGGTTGTCCGCGATCACCAGGTTGAGCATTGAGAAGCAGAACAGCGACAGGTACAGGAAGAAGCGGCCGAACCGCCCGCGGCGGTGTAGGTGGCGGGCGTGCCCATCCTCCGCCGAGGATGGGCGTGGAGCGTGCGCCTGTATGTTATGATCTTCCACCGTCTCCTTCGTCTCGGCCCGCATGTAGCCGTGCGAGAAGACGAAGATCAGCGTCCCGATGACGGTCACCATCGCGAACACGACGGCTGTGAGGTGGTCGATCTTGTAGCCGAGTTCGAGCGCGAGCGCGGTCGGCGGGGTGGCGCGCGTCGGGTCGGCCTCGCGCTGCTTCTCCCACACCGGCGGGGACGCGGAGTCGAGCGGGCCGAGGCGAATCCAGTCGATCCGCTCGCCCCACCGCGCCGCGTGTTCCGCGCCGGTGGTGTGGTCGCCCAGGAGCAGCACCAGCCCGGCGACGCCGATCGCGGCCGACGCGCCCATCATCGCGGTCGCGAGGTACGCCCCGGCGCGGCCGGGCGCGTCGCCGCCGAGCGCCCAGTACAGCGCCGCCGCGACCCCGCCCTGCTGGCGGAACGGCCGGCACAGCGCGCGCAGCCCGCCCGTGACGAGCAGCAGCGCGAACGCCGCCAGCGGCAGCAGTGTGCCGACGACGTACAGCCGAC
Source organism: Frigoriglobus sp. (assembly GCA_043741075.1). Lineage (GTDB taxonomy): Bacteria > Planctomycetota > Planctomycetia > Gemmatales > Gemmataceae > Gemmata. Next base: position 203 of record JAYUBA010000056.1, on the reverse strand, counting down.
CGGGAGTGTCCTCGACCCACCCGAGCGCGAGGTTCAACCAGATTCGCATGGGTAGCGGTTACCCCTTCAGCTCGTTGGCCTCGTCCACGTCCACGGTGGCGTGGTTGTTGTAAAAGTTCAGGATGATGGCCAGTGCGACGGCCGCTTCCGCCGCCGCCAGAACGATCACCATCAGCGCGAAGACCTCGCCCTCGAGGCGAAAC
>JAYUBA010000055.1:0-2766 GCA_043741075.1 Frigoriglobus sp. | reverse complement strand
CGCCACCCTCTCCCGCAAGGGGAGAGGGCAAAACCAAAACCGACCCAACTCGCTTCCGCTCACTCCTCCGCCACGAACGGCCTCAGCTCGTCGGCGGTGAGCGGGCGGTCGAAGTGCGGGCCCAGGAAGTAATCCCCCGTCCCCAACAGCTTCGCGTGGATCACGCGCATCGCGACGCGGAGCATGTGCTCGCCTTCCGTCTGCTCCAGAAAGCCGGTGAGCACCGCCCCGGTCGGGCGCGGCCCGGCCGCGAGTACGCTGATGCCGGTCACGGAAATGTTCCACACGAGCACGATCGCGGCCGGGTCGCCGTCGCCGGAGTCGAGCCGGCAGATGGCGCCCATCGCGGGCTGGCGGCGCGGGGCCACCCGGCGGTCGGTCGGCGGAGACGGTGCGACGGGCGCGGACATGGCGGTGCCTCTCACGGGGTCTGCACATTATCGCGCCGCGGGCCGCGAAGGTCTAGCGCCGATCACGCCGCCTTCCGCTCGGTCGCCGGTGCGCCGCGGAGCACGCCGTCCAGGTAGCCGAACAACTCCGCCTCGAACCGGTCCTTGCGGAACAGCACCGCCTGGTGACGGGCCGCCCGCGGGTCGAAACGGTCCGCCGAGCGCTCGAAGCGCTCGATGGCTTCGCACGCCGCGTCTACCGTCTGCTCGGTGAAGAACACGCCGGTCGGCTCGGGCGTTTCACCCAGAGGCCGGACGGTTTCCGCCAGCCCGCCACGCGCGAAGCCGATCACCGGGCACCCGCACGCCTGCGCTTCTAGCGGCACGATGCCGAAATCCTCCTCGCCGGGGAACAGCAGCGCCTTCGCCCGGCGGAGGTGGTCGCGAATCACCTCGTCCGGCTGCCAGCCGAGGAACGACACGTTCGGCCCCGCGCCCGCCTTCAGCTTCGCCGCGTGCTGCCCGCTGCCGATCACCACCAGTTTCTTGCCGAGCTTCGTACAGGCGTCGATGGCGAGATCGAACCGCTTGTACGGGGCGAGCGCCGACACCACCAGGTAGAAGTCTTCGCGCGGCTCGTTAGACGGCGTGTAGAAGTCGGTATCCACGGGCGGGTAGATCACAGCGGCGTCGCGGTCGTAGCAGTCGCGGATACGGTCCCGCACCGTGTTGCTGATGGCGACGAAGTGCGTCACGCGATCTGCCGTCCGCCGGTCCCAGTCGCGGATGCGGCAGAGTAGGGCATCGACGGCCTTGGCCTTCAGCCGGCCGAAGACGCCGGTGTTGCGGAAGTACGCGTCCTTCATGTGCCACGCGTACCGCATCGGGGTGAAGCAGTAGCACACATGCGGCACGCCCGCGGGCGGTCGAGCGGACTTCGCGACCGCGTGACTGAGACTCACGACGAGGTCCGCGTCCGTCACCCGCCAGCCGGCCGCGAACGGCATGAGAGGTAAGAGGTAGCGGTAATACCGTTCGACGCGCGGCAACCAGTTCAGCCGACTCGCCTGAATCCGCACGCTCTCGATGGCGGGCGAAACGCTGCCGCGTTTATGAAGGAGCGTGAGCAACCGGGCGTCCGGCCAGCGGCGGCACAGCGGTTCCAGGCACTTTTCGCCGCCGCGCATCCCGGTCAGCCAGTCGTGAACCAGCACCACGCGCTCGCTCCCGGCGTCCATGCCGCGTCTCCGTGTCTTGCCGGACCGTAAGCCCCCGATTGAAAGATTCGGGGCCGGACGAGTGTAGCGTTGAGTGGGAACCGGCGGAAGACGGCTCGGACGGCCGTTCGCGCCGGCGCAGACCGACCCGCCGGAATACCGTTTCGGCGGACGGAACCGGTGATACCGGCGCGGGTTGTGCGGTTCAGGCGGAAACCGACGATTCGCGCCTCTCGCGTTGCGTGCCGCGCGTTAGCGTTGTAAGTTGAAATGTAGCGCGACGCGGAAGCCCCGTGGCGCAAGTGGCGTGCCGGCGACTGGAATCACCGGCCCGCACCGGTTCGGAGGCGGTCAGATGGCATTCTCGCTGAACATCGGCAAGTGCAGCCTGCTCGGCAACTACCGCGAGAACAACGAAGATTCTATCGACGTGAAGGTGTTTCCGGACCTGACCGTGAACATCGTCGCCGACGGGATGGGCGGGCAGGCCGCGGGCGAAATCGCCAGCCGCAAGGCCGTCGATATCATCCCGCGCGAACTGCGCAAGAACCTGACCGCGAACCTGAACGGCGAAGGCGTGAAATCGACCGTCCGCCGGGCCATCGTTCAGGCCAACGAAGAAATCATGGCGATGGGTGCCCTCGACAAAGACATGAAGAACATGGGCACGACGGTGGTGATGGCGGTCTGGCGCAAGGGGGGCGAAGTGTTCATCGCGGGCGTCGGCGACAGCCGGGCCTACTTAATCCGCAACAAGCGCATCCAGCAGCTCACCGTCGATCACTCGCTGGCCCAGGCTCTCGTCGAAGCGAAAACGATCAGCCCGGCCGAAGCGAAGGATCACCGCTTCCGCAACGTACTCTGGAAGTACCTGGGCAGCAAGGAAGTGGGCGAAGGCCCGGACGTTCAGGTGGTGCAGGTTCAGTCCGGCGACCGATTCTTGCTCTGCAGTGACGGCCTGACCGGCGTGGTCCCCGACGAGCAACTCGCGACCGTCATTTCCGCCGCGACCGACATGCAGCAGTTGGCCGAGGGGCTGGGCCAACTCGCCCTCGACCAGGGGTCACGCGACAACGTCTCGTGCGTGGTGATGGAAGTGGTCGAAGCGTAGGAAGGTCGTTACCGAAATCGGGAAAGAGTTGACGGTACGAGCCACCGGG
>JAYUBA010000054.1:0-9070 GCA_043741075.1 Frigoriglobus sp. | reverse complement strand
GATACCGCCAACCGCGGGCGCGGTACAATGGCACTCACACGCGGAGGGACTGCCGATGATCGGAGTTCCGCAAGATGGTGTGAAACAGAATCGTGCCGGTTGGTGGTAAGCCTTTGCCTTTGGTTTTGACCTCCCCCCTTGAGGGGGAGGTCAAAACCAAAGGCAAAGGCTTACCACCAACCGGCACGATTCTGTTTCACACCATCCGCTTGCGGAACTCCGATCATCGGCAGTCCCTCCGCGTGTGAGTGCCATTGTACCGCGCCCGCGGTTGGCGGTATCATCCGCGGCGACCGTCAGGAGGGCGTCACGGATGGCGAAGAAACCCCGCAACCGCACCGCCGATTACGCGACGTACCTCGCCGTGCGGGCGCTCGTCGCGGTGGTGCAGATGGCGCCGCCGCGCGCCGCCTACGCCGTCGCCGACTTCCTCGCGTGGCTCGCGTACACCCTGGCGAAGGGCCGGCGCCGCGTCGCGCTCGAGAACGTGCGGACCGCGTTCCCCGAACTCGCGACCGACCCCAGCGCCGCCGACCGGCTCGTCCGCGGCATGTTCCGCCACCTCCTGCGGGTCGTCATCGAACTGCTGCTGCTGCCGCGAAAGCTGCACGCCGAAACCTGGCGGAAGTACCTCGTCCTGCCGCAGGGCGCGCAGACGCTACCGCCGCTGCTCGACGGCCGCGCGGCGCTGGTGGTCACCGCGCACTTCGGCAACTGGGAGATGGCCGGGTTCGCGCTGGGACTGTTCGGCTTCCGCACCTACGCCATCGCCCGCGTGCTGGACAACCCGCACATCGAGCGGTTCGCGCTCCAGTTACGACAGCGCACCGGGCAGACGATCATCGCGAAGAACGACGACTTCGCCCGGCTGACGGCGGCGCTGAAGCGGGGCGGGAAGGTCGCCACCCTCGCCGACCAGGACGCCGGCCCGCGGGGGGTATTCGTAGACTTCTTCGGCCGCCCGGCGAGCACGCACAAGGCGATCGCGCTGATGGCGATGGAGTTCGACGCGGTGATGGTGGTGATGGGGGTGCCGCGGGTGCGCCGGGCCGACTACCCGCAGCGTGCGGACTTCGACCCCGGCAGCGCGCTGGCACCGCTGTTCTACGCGGTGCGGTGTATGGACGTGATCGACCCGCGGGAGTACGCGAGCGACCCGAACGCGGTGAAGGCGATCACCGCGCGTTACACGTCGGCGCTGGAGCGCCTGATCCGCGAGTACCCGGAGCAGTACTTCTGGCTGCACCGCCGGTGGAAGCACCAGCCGGCCGCGAAGAAGGCGAAGGCGGCGGCGTGACGCTCGCGCGCCCGTCATTCAAACATGTGCTGACGTTCTACGTGGAACGGTGCGAGTATACCGGACAAATCTCTTGCCGAAGGCGGCCCAAGGTGGCCAGGTGGCCGCCTTGGAAATCATGCGATTTGTCAGGCGTTTTCGTGCAATGCGGCCAAGATGGCCAAGGCGGCCACTGTGTCACGCCTCACGGCCACCATCGCGAATGTGAGCGATGCGAGAACCATTGCGATCTTCCTTGTAGGGCAACTGGGAAAGCCCTGGGCTTATGCCGCATGGGAACGAGTTACTACTTGTCCTTGTCCTTCAACCGTACATAAATGCCCCGCTCGTAGCGCTCCTCGCGCAACACCTTGGCTTGCATCACTTCCAGGGGCACGTCCGTCCCGGCGACCTGGTCCTTCGCGGCCTCCAGCGTCCAGCGAACCCGGCTATCCGTGTAGATGACCAACTCGTTCTCGGTAAGGGACTTGATGAACGTCGTGGACTCCGTGCTGTTGCGGGCGACCTCGCGAGTCGATGTGGGGAAGAGGACATTCCCGCTTACACGGTAGTCCCGTGTGTCCCTCTCGTTGCCCGCCGGACGAATATTGACAGCCGGGTTCGGTGGTAGTTGCTCGTTGGAAGAGGCGGGGTAGCTGTAGCACGTATTGAGTTTGCCGTCTTTGGTGAACTCCCACACTTTCTGCCCGACGAATTCGGGACTGGTTCGCATCCACTTGCCGACGATAAGTTCGGGCCACGGCTTCTTCGAGGGGCGATCCGTCCACGGCCGCGCGACGGGCGCAAACTGTGCCCCCTCGCCCGGCGCGTGTGGTTCTGGTGCGACATTCGGATTCGAGTTCTCTTCGACCTTCGGTGTCTCGCCCGCGCTGGGTGAGGCACCGTCCGCCGGTGCGTCGGGCGCGGCAGCACAACCGGCAGCGAGCAATAGCGGCGCGACGCACAGGAGCATCAGGAAGCATCGCGTGTTCATGGCGTCTCTCGCGACAGGCGAACGACCGCGGGACGATTGGGCACCCAAAGCGGGTTGAGGTGAACTAAAGTAGAGGTTAACAGAGGCCGAGAGGATCGCATCAAAAAACTGCGCGTCCGCGCGAAGCGATTTGCCGAACGTCATATCGGGACGCATATTGCGCGCCGGAATGTTTTGTTCGGCGACGCAACCGACTTGCTTTTCACCGCGTCACCAGGACGTTGCTCCACGTCAGACCGCCCCCGAACGCGTCCGCGATTTACGCCAACCCCATGCGCTCCCGCGCGGCCGGGCGGTAGCAGAGGAACAGCTCCTCCCCCGCGGCGACGGGGCGGAGCGTGCGCAGGAAGACGCGGTCGCCGCGCACCTCGCGCTCCGCGTTCGGGGCGTCGCAATGGTTCACCATCCCGCCGAAGCCGAGCGGCACCAGCAGCCACCTCTCCCCGACGTTGAACTTGTGGCAATCGGCGAAGTGCGAACACCGGTCGGCCGGCGAGTCGCGCTCGACCAGCACGCCGACGACTTCCAGTTCCGATCCGGTCGGGAGATCGACGCGGGCGAACAGGCCCGACCCCGCACCCGGCACCGCCGAGGGCCGCACCTCGAACCGCGAATCCGCCTCCGCGACGACCGGCGTAGCGTTCATGCCGTGAACCTTCCCGCGATCACTTCACCCACGGGGCGACCCGCTGCCACACGGCCCACAGCCGCGCGGCCAGCGACCCGGCCTCGCCCGCCACGCACGACACCACCCGCCGGAACGCCCGCGCCGCGCCCGCCGGCACGTCCTTCGGCACGCACGCCGCGGCGGCCGTCTTCAGGTGCTCCTTCGCCTCCTTGAACGCGCCCGCCTTGCCCCCAGGACCGGCCCGGCGGACCATCACCACGGCTTCCGCCATCGCGAGAACGAGGCGCGCCGCGTCGGTCGCGGTCACGGTGTCGATCTTCGCCGCGTGCGCCTCCGCTTCTTCCGCCTGGCCGCTTAATGCCAGATCGAGTGCGAGCCACGCGCGGAAGTCGGCCAGCACCTCCTCCGGTCCGCCCAGGCGCACCCCGGCGCGGCACACCTCGACCGCCCGCTCGTCCTGGTCGAGCATCCGGTACGCCACCGCCAGCGGGCGCAGCATCCACGCCTCCACGCCGTCGCGGTCGCGCCAGTCGGCCAGCCACGCGGACGCCATCGCGTAGTGCCCGGCCTGCACCAGCGCGGCCCCGGCCCGCGCCCACGCCACGTCGTCGGCCCGCAGCAACTCGCTGTGCTTCTGCACGGCCGCCTGCACCGGCTTGCCGGACTCGGCCAGCGACCACAGGTACGCGAGCACCACCTCGCGCCCGGCCGCCGGGTTCTGCGCGAGCAGCGCCGGGACGCGGTCGGACACCGCCTCCGCCGCGCCGTCGGACACCGCGCGGTCGGCCCACAGCGCGGCCAGGTCCGGGGTCGCGTCCGGGGCGAACGCCAGTTCCTGCAACTCGTCGTTGAGCCGCGCGCCCCAGCCCTCCGCGTCGAACGCCTGGACCGCTTCGCGGAGCGCGTCGCGGGTCGCCTCCGGGTCGGCCGCGAGCGGGCGGAACCGGCCGATCGCGGTCTCGAAGTCGCCCTCCCGGCACGCCACCTGAATCGCCCGCAGCCCCACCAGCGGGCCGGTCGCGTGTTCCTGGAGCGCGGCGAGCGTGCGGGCGGCCGACGCCACGTCGTCGGCGGCGAGTTGCTCGGTGACGAGGTTCAGCCCGGCCGCCTCGAACGCCGGGTCGAGGTCGAACGCCTTCTGGAAGTCGGCCAGCGCGCCGCGCCGGTCGGCCAGCGCCCGCCGCGCCTCGCCGCGGTGGATGTAGGCGAGCGGGTTGGTCGGCTCCAGCGCGACGAAGTGTTCAGCCGCGTCGAGGCACTCGCGGTGCCGGCCGGTGGTGTCGTACCACGCGGCCAGTTGCCGCCACCCGCCGACGAACGTCGGTTGTTCCGTGACCAGTTGTCGCATGACGGCGATGGCCTTGGCGCGGTCGCCGCGCCGGGCCTCCACCCACGCCGCCCGGCTGCGGAGTTCGACCGGCGCGGGGTCGCCCAGTTCGCCCGGCTTGCACGCGGCCAGCGCCTCGTCGTACCGGCCGGCGCTCGCCAGTTGCTCGGCCTTCGCGTCGTACCCCGGCACGAACTTCGGGTACGCCTTGATGACCGCTTCGACCGCGCGCAGGCGCTCGTTCGGCTCGGCGTCGCGGCCGTCGGGCGAGTCGGTCCAGAAGAGCGGCGCCCACGGGTGGAACGGGCCGCCGCCCGCCCACGCCTCGCGGAGCACGCCGTAGGCCCGCTCCTCCCACCCGGCGAGCCGCATCTCGGCGAGCGCCGCCTGGATCGGGAACGGGGACGTGCCCGGCCCCTCGCACACCTCGGCGAACGCGCGGGTCGCGGCCTCCGCGTCGTCCTGGCGGCACGCGAGTTGGATCTGCTTCACCGCCACCTCCGGCCCGGCCGCGTGCTCTTGTAGAACGGCCAGCGCCTGCCGGGCGTCGCGGTACTCCTCGTCGGCGAGGTGCGCGTCGAACAGGATGGCCGCGGCCGGCGAGTAGGTGGGGCTGATCTTCAGCGCCTCGCGCAGGTCGGCCTTGCCGCCGTCGCGGTCGCCGGTCTGGAGCTTCGCCTCCCCGCGCATCGCCCACCCGGTCGGCTGGTGCGGCTGGAGGCGCACGAGTTCCGACGCGGCCTCGCGGTACTGCTGCGGGCTGCCGGTCTCGTTGTACCAGTCGGCCAGTTGGTGCCAGCCCCACACGTAGCTCGGGTCCACGGCGACGAGCGCGTGCATGCGCTTGATCGCGGACGGGTAGTTGCCGCGCCGCGCCTGCACCCACGCCTCGCGGCCCTGCAGGATGATCGGCATGTCGTCGGCGAACTGCGGCGGGGTCGCGGCTTCGAGCGCCGCGTCGAACCGGCCCATCTCCGCGAGCCGCTCGGCCCGGAGGTCGTGCGCCTCCACGTTCCGCGGGTCGAGGGCGACGGCGCGGTCGAGCGCGGCGAGCACCTCGTCGTTGTGCCGCGGGTGGTGCAACATGCGGGCGAGGCGGAGCCACACGCGCGGGTCGCCGGCGCGGTCGCGGGTGAGTTCGCGGGTCAGTTCGGTCGGCTCGTCCGGGCTTTCCAGTCGCTCGGCCCACATCTGAACGGCGTGCCACGCCCACTCGTACCCCGGTTCCAGGCGCACCGCGGTCTTCGCGCGGTCGAGCGCCTCGCGGGACCGGCCGATGTCCCACAGTCGTTCGGCCAGGAAGCCGTGCGCGAGCGCGTCGAGCGGGTTCCGCGTGGTGGCCCGCTCGAGCGTAACGATCGCCTCCTCGCGCTGGTCGGCGTCGTCGAGCGCGTCGGCCAGTTCGCGCGCGGCCAGCGACCACCCCGGCGACACCGCGACCGCCTGCCGCAGCGCGTCGAGCCGGGCCTCGGCCTCGCCCAGCGCGTGGCACACCTGCGCGAGGTCGAGCCACAACTTGCCGAGCAGCGGGAACCGCTCGGCCGATTCGCGGGCGAGCGCGCGGGCCTCGTCGAGCCGCCCCAGCCCGGCGAGCTGCTGCACGACCACCGACCACGCCTGCCACAGGTCGGGGCGGTCGTCGAGGACGCGCTCGAGCATTTCGAGCAACTCGGCGTGGTCCTCCGGGTCGCCGTGCGCCTGGAACACGTGGTGCGCGACGCCGACGTAGGCGACCAGCCCGTCGCCGGTGTGCGGCTGCCGGTGGAGCTCTTCCGCGACGAACTCCAGCGCCTCGCGCTTCTCCCGCCGGCCGCGGCTGAGTTGCACCAGTTCGGCGATCAGCGGCTCCTGGTCGATGTTCTGGCGGAGCGTCGCGCGGAGCGCGGCCATCGCGTCGGCGGTGCGGTCGGCCCGCTTGTGGACCTGCGCGGCGACCGAGTAGTACCACGCGTGGCCGGGTTCGAGTTCGCCGGCGCGGGTGACGGCCGCGAGCGCCTCCGCGTTGGCCTTGCGCTCGGCCAGCACGAGCGCCCGCTGGCGCAGCGCCCACGCGTCGTCCGGGTTCTCGGCGAGCATGTCCAGGAGCGCCTGGTCGGCGTCCGCGTCCGGGTCGCCGGAGAGGAACTCGGCCCGGAGCTTCATCAGCGGGTAGTGGTGCGGGAACCGCTGGCACGATTGCGCGAGGTGCGTGCGGGCCGCGGCCCGGCCGTCGGTGTCGGCGAGGAGCGCCGTGAGCGTGCGGTGCGAGTCCATCGCGAGCGGTTCGAACTTGATCGCTTCGAGGTAGTGCGCGCCGGCGGTCGCGAGGTCCGGCTTGATGCGCGCGACCCGTGCGGACCCCTTGTGCCACGCGACCGCGGACACGAGCGGCTGCGCGGCGGCGAGGTCGGCGTCGGCCGCGCCGAACCGCCCGGCCGACGCGTGGCACTCCGCGCGGAACAGCAGCAGTTCGCCGAGCGACTGCTTCGCTTCGGGAGAACCTACCCCCCGGCCCCCTCCCTGAAGGGAGGGGGAGTAGCCGCTCGCGGCTTCGCGGAAAGGGCGCGCGTCCCGCGAAGCCGCAAGCGGCTCGCGCGCGTCTTCCTCCCCCTTCCCTTCAGGGAGGGGGGTAGGTTCTCCGAGCTTCCGGATCGCCTGATCGAGGGCGGCCATCGCCTGCGCCGGCTCGTCGCGGTCCATGAGCGCGCTGTACAGCGCGCGGGCGGCGGCCGGCACCGGCACCGCGGCGCGGCCGGCGCGCTGTTGGAACAGGCGCAGCGCCTCCGGCACCTGCTCGGTGGCGCGGGCGGCGCGGAAGTACGCGTCGGCGAACTGGTCCTCGCGCTCCTCCAGCGCGCACGCGAACCGGTACAGTTCGGCCGCCTCGTCGAACCGCCGCTCCTCCCACCACTGCGTCGCGAGCAGGTAGTACCCGGCCGCGGCCGTGGGCCGGTTCCGCACCGACCGGCGGAGCAGCCACGCCGCCTCGTGCTGCCGGTGCGGCAGCGACAGAATCGCCTGCGCCAGCGTCTGCGCCACCATCGGCTCGGCGTCCACCGGCGACCCTTCGGCTTCGAGCAGCGCGTCCCGGTCCGGGGTCCGGTTCAGCTCGCGCAGCACGTTCGACTTCGCGAGCACCCACGTCGATTCGTGCGGGAACTGCGCCAGCAGCGCGTCGTACACCGCCAGCAGCCGGATCGGGTTCGCGTCGAAGCGGGCGAGCGCGAGCGCCGCGAACGTGGTGAGCGTGTGGTCCGGGAACCGGTCGCGCATCACCCGGAGCGCGGCGTCGGCCGCGCCGCGGTCGTAGTCCAGCAGCGGCTTCTGCACCGCGTAGAGCGCCTCGCGGGCGGGGTCGGTCACTTCCGGGATGCCGTCCAACAGGTGCGCTTCGGCGGCGGGCACGAGCGCCATGCACCGCGGGCCGAACGGGGTGAACCGCTCGACCAGCGACCCGACCGGCGCGTCCACCGGGCGGCGGTCGTGGCCGTCGATGACGGACACGGAGCCGCGCACCGCGTCCGCGCCGGCGCACAACCGCGGCTGCGAGAACCCGGCTTCCACGAGTGTAACGAGGAACGGTACGCCGCGGCCGATCAGGGCGACGGCGGCTTCGCGCGACAGGGTGAACTCGCGGGCCACCCAGCCGGCGGCTTCGGCGCGGCGGCGCTCGGCCGCGTCGGGCAGGCCGTCGCCGGGCGGGCGGGCGTCGCCGGGACCGGGCAGCGGGTGCTTCCAGTACCGCGCGAGCAGTTCGTACACGGTCGGCACCGCCGGGGGCGGCGGGAAGTCGAGCTTGAGGACGGTTCGCGGCGCTCCTGAGCGGGGGGCGTCAGCCCCCTGTGCGCGTTGAGAATCGTGAGGGCTTTGCGAAAGCACAGGGGGCTGACGCCCCCCGCTCAGGAGGTCGAGCCGCTCCGCGAAGCGGTCGTAGAACTTGTCCTTCACCTCGCGCGCGTGCCGCGCGCCGGCGGCGTAGTCGCCGAGGAAGTACGCGGAGTCGGCCCGCCGCGCGGCCAGCCACTTCGCCAGGTCCGGCTCGATCAGCGGCGACAACTCCGCGTACCGCTCGAGCGTGCGGTGCGCGTCTTCGTAGTGGCCCAGGTCGGTTTGCAACGCGGACAACTGCGCCGCGACCAGCCCGCTCTCCAAGTTGCGGTCGGCTTCCGTGAGGAAGTCCAGCGCCTCGCGGTCGCGCCCCTGGCGCAACAGGAGGTGCGCGACGGACTGCACACCGGGGCGGAACCACGGGGACAGTTCGAGCGACCGCCGGGCGCTGGCCATCGCGTCGTCGGGGCGGTCGGCGAACTCGTACACGCTGGCCCGCTCGATGCACGGCCACGGGCGGTCCGGGGCGATCGCCTCGGCGCGGTTCAGGAACCGCTCGGCGCGGTCGAAGTCGCGCAGCCGGGCGGCGATGAACCCGGACAGCGCCACCCAGTCGGCGTGCAGTTCGGGCGGCGCGTCGGACCAGTCCGGGTGGTCGCGCATGAACCGCCATGTGGAGAGCGGGCCGAACCGCTCCATGCGGTAGCGGGCGTGGTAGTAGATCGCTTCCGGGTGCGCCGGGGTGGCGCGGAACGCGGTCAGGTGCATGCGCCGGCCGAGCTTGGGCGCGGCGAGCTGGATCGCGAGCCGCCCGCCGATCAGGCGCGCGGCCGTGCCCGACCACAGCCGCAGCGGGCCGAACACCGCCGCAGCCGCGTGCGCCTGCCGGTACTGCCCCTGGGTGTACAGTTCGCGAACGCGGGTTAGGTCGGCGGGTGCGATGTCCATGCAGCGGTGGTCCGGGGATGTCTGAGAGCGTAGGTTCGGGGCGTTGGGCGAACCCGGAGCGTGTGCGACGGGGTGGGGCGAGGCGGGGCG
>JAYUBA010000053.1:0-9083 GCA_043741075.1 Frigoriglobus sp. | reverse complement strand
TTCGAGCGGGGCCTGGGTCCGGAACGTACGGGACGTGGCGGTTCCTCCAAGGGCACCCTCAGACTACCCCCAACCCACATCACCCACCACAATCAATTGCTGCACCCCGCGGCGTAAGCCGCGAGCGGCAAAGAGGCCGCTCGCGGCTTAGCGGGCGACGCCCTCACTTCTTCGGCGGTAGGTGGTAGCCCTCGGTGTTCAGCTTGATGCGGTACACGCTCTTGCCCGCCGTGATGTACAGCAATCCCGCGTCCGCACCGCGGCCGAACCCGACGTTCGTCGGCAGTTCCGTCTTGATGTAGCCGAGTTCCTTCCCGTCCGGCGCGTAGACGTAAATGCCCGGCCGGGTCGTGTCGCGCACCGCGACGTACAGGTTGCCGGCCTTGTCGCACACCAGCCCGTCCGGGCCGTCCTGCGGGGCGTAGTCCACGAGCGTCTTGCGGAACTTCGCGCTGCCGTCGGCCGCGAGGTCGTAGGCCATCAGCGTCATCGTGCCCTTCTTCGTCGCCTCCTTCTTCTCGTCCAGCCGGCCGATTCCGGTGCTGCCGTTGTCGTTGCTCACCACGTACAGCGTCTTCTGGTCGGGCGAAATCGCGACGCCGTTCGGCTTGCCCGCGTCCGTGATAATGCGGTGGATGCTGCCGTCCGTATCGACGCGGTACACCGCCGGCACCGGCTGGTTGATCGGCTCGTGACCGAGGTAGCGCGGGTCGCTGAAGTAGATGCGGCCCTTCTCGTCGATGGTGATGTCGTTCGGCGAGTTGAGCGGCTTGCCGTCGAACTCCGAGGCGACGATGTACGTCTTGCCCGTCTTCATGTCGGTGCGCGTGACGCGGCGCCCGCCCAGGTCGGCACCTTCGGCCGCGAGCAGGTTGCCGTCCGCGTCGAACTTCAGGCCGTTGGACATGCCACTGGGCGAGCGGAAGACCGTCGCCTTGCCGGTCTTCGGGTCGAGCTTCCAGATGTGCCCGGCTTCAACCGGCTGCTTCTTCTCCTTCGCGACGTGCGTGAACGTGATGTCGCTGAAGTACACCATGCCGTCCGGCGCGACCGCGACGCCTTCGGTGAGGACCAGCCCGCCGTCGAAGATCAGTGCGGGTTTCGCGTCCGGCGGAACGATGGGATCGGCCGCCGCGGCGGGCGTGGCGAAAAGCAGGAGGACGAACAGGGCGCGTCGCATGATTTCTCCTTGTAGGACAGGCTTTCAGCCTGTCACTGCTTGGGCAGGCTGGAAGCCTGTCCTACATGATGCGCTTCCACTTCGCCTGGAAGCTGGCGCGTTCGAGGCACCTACTGTGGAAGCCTGTCCTACAAAGGCGCGGCTACTTCTTGGCGTCGGTGTCCACGAACGTCGCGGCGCGGGCGGCCAGCGCGCCGGCGTGGGCCGCGCGGCCGGGGAACCCGGCGTGCGCGGCGGAGAGTTGCTCGTAGGTCCGCCACGCCGAAAGCGCCGTCTTCCACGCGTCGAGGGCGTCCGTCTTCAGGCGCGCGACCTCCGCGGCGGGCGCCCGCTCCAGTCGGGCCTGGAGCCGCTCCGCCTGCTCGTGCTTACACAATCCCAGGAGGAACGACGCCTCCGCCCGCCCGACCTCCGCGGACGCCTTATCGACGAGCAACTGCGCACCGGGCTGCTTCCAGTGGGTCTCGACCTGCGCCGCCGCCTCGCCGGCCTTGTCGTTGTACAGGCGCGCCGAGCCGAGCGCGGCGTAGAGTAAGTTGGCCGTCTCGATCCATTCCTTGATCTGCTGGTCGCTGCCCTTGCTCCGCAGCCGCTCCAGCCCGGCGGCGAACACCTCCTGCTTGGCGACCACGTCGCGGGCCGCGTCCGTGAATTGCCCGCGCTGGATGCGCTCCCGCGGGTTGGGCGGCTCGAGGAACGAGACGACGAGGGTGTTCGCCGCGGTGTTCCGGAACCGGCCTTTCGCCGACTCCGACTTGAGATCGTCCGGCGGGGCGATCGCCGTCTCCGGCACTTGTTCGCGGAGCGACGCCTCGTACAGCCGCCCGCCAGCCAGCGGGGTCGGGTCGGACCCGCCCAGATCCAGCGGCAGGTACGAACGGGCGACCCGGCCGTAGGCGAACAGGTCGTCGGGCGGGTTCCAGTACGCCGGCTTCGGGTCCGGGAACGCGGCCCGCTTCGCCGCGAGCGCGGGCGCGTCGAACGCCACCTTCACCCCGAGTTCGCCCTTCAGTTGGGCCTCGAAGACGGCCATTCGCGGGGACAGCGCGTTCACTGGCACCGCCAGGAAGACGGTCGCCTGCTTGGCGTCGGCGGGCGTCGCGCCGGACAGGTTCGCCTTGTCCTCGAACCACGCCTTCGCCGCGCCCGGGTCCGCCTTCAACTGCGCGAGCGCGACCGGGAACGGCTGCCCGCGCCACGGGTCGAACAGGCGCACGTCGCTGCCGACGCGGACGCCGGCGGCCCAGAACGGCCCCCGCTGGAAGCCGAGAACCTGGGTGAGGAGCGGGTACGCGAGCGCCGGCCCCATCCGGGACTGCACGCCCCCCGCGTCCGGCCCGCCGATCAGGCACGCGTCGAGTTCGAGCTGTTGGAGCAGCGCGAGGAAGACGTACATGCGCTCCAGCCCGGAGCCGTACCCGCGGCGCAGCACGGCCGTCGGCGGCAGTGCGGTCGGCTCGAAGGCCGCGCCGACGGGCCGCGGCCACGGCCGGAGGTACACCTGCCGGCACACCCACGCGAACGCGAGGTCGGCCCGCTTCTCCGGCGGCAGCCCGGCGGCGGCGAGCGACCGCGCGGCGTCGCGCAGGTAGAGGCAGTCGGCGAGGTACACCGGGTCGTGGGCGCTGAAGGCGCCGGCGCGGATCTCCTCGCGGTCGGCCGGGGACAGCGGCACCACCGCCGCCAGCGCCGCGAACGCCTCGTCCGACAGCGCCGGGAGCTTCTGCCCGTCCTGGTTGTTCACGTCGGTCGTCAGCGCGAGCAGCGCCGACTTCGCGGCGCCGAGGTCGGCGTCCTTCTTGAGCCGCACGCCGGCCACCTTCCACGGGTCGCCCTTCGGCCCGGTGTTTCCCAGATCGGGCGGCGGGGACGGCGGCTTACTGCACCCGCCCGCGGTCACGGCGACGGCAACGGCGACCGCCGCCACGAGCGCGGCGGCGAGGGACAGCCCGGCGAGTACCCGGCGGGGCGTGTCAGGCGGGGGTGCGGGGGCGGTCATGCGGGTCGGCTCGTGTGGCGCGGGCGGGCGGGGTCAGGGCGGCGCGGATGCGCAGGCAGCTCTCGATCACGTCGGCGAGGGCGTCGAGCGGGACCATGTTCGGGCCGTCGCTCTTGGCCTCGTCGGGCCGCGGGTGCGTTTCGAGGAACACGCCGTCGCACCCGGCGGCGACGGCGGCACGGGCCAGCACCGGCACCATGCGCCGGTCACCCCCGGTGCGGTCCCCGAGGGCGCCTGGCATCTGTACGCTGTGGGTGGCGTCGAAGATCACCGGCGCGCCGGTTTCCTGCATCCACGGCACGGCCCGCATGTCGTTGACGAGCAGCCCGTAGCCGAACGTGGTGCCGCGCTCGGTGAGCAGCACGTTGCGGGTGCCGAACTCGCCCAGTTTGGCGACCACGTTCTTCATGTCCCACGGGGCCATGAACTGCCCCTTCTTCACGTTCACCACGCGCCCGGTGCGCCCGCACGCTTCGAGCAGGTCCGTCTGCCGGGCGAGGAACGCCGGCACCTGGAGGATGTCGCACACCTCCGCGACCGCCGCGGCCTGGCCGCACTCGTGAACGTCGGTGGTGACCGGCAGGCCGGTGGCCCGCTTCACCGCGTCGAGCGTCTTCAGCCCCTCCTGAAGCCCCGGCCCGCGGAACGTCTTCCCGGAACTGCGGTTGGCCTTGTCGAACGACGCCTTGAACACGAGCGGCAGCCCGAGCCGGTCGGCGAGGCCGCGGAGCGCGTCGGCGATCTGCATGGTGAGGTCGTGCGACTCGATCACGCACGGCCCGCAGATCCACAGGAGCGGGCCGCCGCCGCCGACCGAATACGGCCCGACCGCCACCGGCTGTTGTCCGGCCATCGGTGTTCTCCTTCAAGGGTATTGGCGCGGAGTGGGGAGTGGAGGTAGTACCTGTTCGGGCCGCGGACGGACAACCCCAAATGGCATTGGGCGGTGGGCAATTCAGAGTGGGCAGGGGCAGAAAAGACCAAGTGAGGAGTTGTCGCGCTCGCCTCCGACTCCCGGCGAACAGGCTCTTTCTTGACTCTTTTCTGCCCACTGCCCACTGACCACTGACCACTGCTTCCCGGTCGGCAAAAGTTGCTCTCGTTTTGTAAGAACGCACTTGGTAGATTCCGCCGCCCTTGACGACCCGGCCCCGCGCCGGCCGCCGAGGCGCCCGCTCAAGGACGTGCGGGAAAGCAGGAGGTCGTACCGTGGCTCGCCGCCGATTGCGCCACAAACTGATGCTGGGGCTGGCCCTCGTGGCCGGCAGCATCGGCGCGCTCGCTGCCGGCGCCTGCTACGGCTTCTACGCGTACTACACCAGCACCAAGACGACCGCCAAGAAGCTCGACGAGTTGACCATCGCCAACCAGATGATCGAGACCCTCAACAACCTCGACCAGGGCGATAACACGGACCACAAGACCTACCTCGTCCAGGTCCAGACCAGCCAACAACTGCTCGACGAGTTGCGGAAGATGAACGCGCGGACGGTGGCGTCCGGGCTGGGCCCGGACGGCGGCGTGCAGGAGGCCGGGCTGATGGCACCACTCGACACCCACCTGGCGACCCTCGCGACGGCCGTCCAGGACGCGCAGAAGCCGACGCTCACCGAGGAGCGGACGCCCGGTCCGCTTCGCAGCGACCCGAACGTGCGGGCGGCCCACGACCGGGCCCGGCACACCGCGGAACACCTGCGGCTCGCGCTGATCGACGATATCCAGGTGACCGGCCGCAGTTCCAGTGCGACCATCCGCCAGAGCCTGTGGTGGGTCGGGTTCGCCCTCGTCTGGTCGTTCGCGCTGGTCGCCACCATGCTGTACTACTTCCGCGTGTGGATGTTCGCACCGATCCGCGAACTCCAGGCCGGCGTGCAGCGCGTCCACGGCGGCAACTTCGCCCAGCCCATCGGCCTCAAGTCCGGCGACGAGCTGCAAGAACTGAGCGACGAGTTCGACACGCTCATCGCCCGGCTGCACGCGGTGTACGCGGACCTCGCCCGGCAGGTGAACGAGCGCAGCCGGCAGTTGGTGCGGAGCGAGCGGATGGTGTCCGTCGGGTTCCTCGCGGCGGGCGTGGCGCACGAGATCAACAACCCGCTCGCGAGCATCCTGTTCTGCTCCGAGGCGCTCGAGCGCCGGCTCCAAGAAGTACTCAACGCGCTCGCCGCAACGCCCAACGGTGCCCTACCCGCGGAGGCGGAGGTGCTCACCCGCTACCTGAAGATGATTCAGCAAGAAGCGCTGCGGTGTAAGGACATCACGCAGAAGTTGCTCGACTTCAGCCGCACCGGCGACCGGCGCAAGGACCCGGCCGACCTGACCGGGTTGGTCCGCGGGGTGCTGGAAGTGGCGAAGCACTTGCCGTCGAGCCGCGGCAAGGCGGTCACGTTCGAGCCGACCGGGTACATCGTCGCCCCGGTGAACGCACAAGACCTGAAGAGCGTGATTCTGAACCTCGTGGTGAACGCGCTGGACAGCATGGAGGACGGCGGCCGGCTGGCGATCGCGCTCGGCACCGCCGGCGGGTACGCGGAACTGGTGTTCTCGGACACCGGGTGCGGCATGTCGGCGGACGTGCTCCAGAACATCTTCGAGCCGTTCTACACCAAGAGCCGCACGGGCAAGGGGACCGGCCTGGGGCTGTTCATCAGCCACCAGATCGTCGATCAGCACGGCGGCACGATCACCGCGACGAGTTCGGGGCCGGGCACGGGCAGCACGTTCGCTGTGCGCATCCCCCTGGAGCTGGCACCGGGCGAAACCGCCAACCAGTCCGGCGACGCGGACGGCGACCCCGCGTCCACCGTGCTGACGTTCCCCGGCAGCCGCGAAGCGGCGGCGTGACCGGACTTGTTCGTAGTGACCGGCTTCAGCCGGTCCCGCTGCGCGTCCCGACCCGCTGAAGCGGGTCACTACGAACGAATCGGGCGGCTCGCGGAACCGGGCTTGTAATTCCTTCAAGCTTGCCGCATACCGCCGCCCCGAGAACACCGGCTGGTCGATACGGAGATCGCGAGTGGCAACTCCCGCACACAACCGATTGCGCATCCTCTTCGTGGACGACGAGGCGATGCTCCGCGAGTTCATGCGGTCCGAACTGCCCCGCCTCGGGCACGAGGTCACCGTCTGCGCGGACAGCAAGAGTGGCATCGAGATGGTGAAGAAAGCCACGTTCGACGCGGCCATCCTCGACATGCGGATGGAGCACGACAAGGCCGGGCTGCAGGTGCTCGCGGCGCTCAAGCAGGTGTCGCCGGATACGGAAGCCGTCATCATGACCGGCTACGGCAGCACCGAGACCGCGGTCGAGGCGCTGCGGCTGGGCGCGTTCGACTACCTCACCAAGCCGTGCAAGCTCACCGACATCGAGGCGCTGCTGCTCCGCATCCAGGAGAAGCGGAAGCTCAAGCACAAGACCGCGGCGCTCGAGAGCCGCGTGCGGGCGGCGGAGGGGCCGGCCGGGCTGATCGGGTCCAGCCCCGCGATGGTCCCGGTGCAGCAGTTCATCGACCGCGTCGGCCCGACGGACGGCCGCGTGCTCATCACCGGCGAGACGGGCACCGGCAAGGAAGTCGTCGCGCGGTCGCTGTTCGTCCAGAGCAAGCGGGCGGACATGCCGTTCGTGCCGGTGAACTGCGGCGCGCTCACGCAATCGCTGGCCGAGAGCCAACTGTTCGGTCACAAGAAAGGCTCGTTCACCGGGGCGGACAAGGACCACAAGGGGTTCTTCGAGGTCGCCAACGGCGGCACGCTGTTCCTCGACGAACTCGGCGAGCTGGACAAGAACCTTCAGGTGAAGCTGCTCCGCTTCCTCGAAGCGGGCGAGATCCAGCGACTCGGCGAGAGCCAGCCGGTCGTGGTGGACGTGCGGGTCATCAGCGCGACGAACAAGGACCTGCGGCAGATGATCGCGGAGGGGCACTTCCGCGAAGACCTGCTGTACCGGCTGAACATGTTCCACGTCCACCTGCCGCCGCTGCGGGACCGGCGCGAGGACATCCCGGAACTGGCCCGGCACCTGCTCGCCCGGCACGCGAAGCGCCCGGTAGAGACCGTGGCGCACCTCCTGACGCCCGAAGCGTTGCAGATCATGTTGAACCACGAGTTCAAAGGGAACGTGCGGGAGTTGGCGAACGCGATGGAGTACGCGTGGATCGTGTCCGGGGGCGGGACGATCACGCCGGACCACCTGCCGCGCGACATGGTGTACCCGAAGCAGTCGGCGACGATCCCGATGGCGTTCCCGGTGGCGTCCGCGCCGTCCGCACTCGCTTACAGCGGCGGCTACTCCGGCTCATCGACGGCCACCCTGCCCTTCCCCGCGCCATCTGGGGGCGCGCCGATGGGTAGCGACCCGAACGCCCCGACGAAGTCGCTGGCGGACGTGGAGATGGAGTACATCTTGCAGGTGTACGCGAAGAACGGGATGAACAAGCAGAAGACGAGCGACGAACTCGGCATCAGCCTGAAGACGCTGTACAACAAGCTGCACAAGTACGAAGAGGAGCGCCAGCGCCGCGCGGGGTGATGAAACGATCATGCTCACCTGCCCGGCCGGCGACACCCGCCAGCCACACGGACGCGAGGCAAGCACTTCAAAACAAGGGACGCGGCCGGGTCAGGTGCAGCGCCGGGTTAGGCCTGGATTGGGAGAGGAGAAACCGCATTCCCCGCTCGTAGACCACGGCCAGCAGCGGGGACGAGAGTTCAGACCCGGAGCAGTAAGTAAACATAATGGACATCGGCTGCCGCCACCATGCCCCCACCACCTTGGTATTCGTTGTCGTGATACCCCTCGTAATCCTCCGTGACCCAGCGCTCGACTTTGCGGGCGTGATCGATCGACCGCGTCACGTAAATGACAACCATCTCGTCGTAAAAGGCGCCTGACCTGTCATGTTGCTGGGCGCGTCGTTCTGGATACGCGGAGATGCCGACTTTCCATCGACTCACACGGTCTTCGCGGGTGTAGGCACTGATGCGCTTCCGAAGGGTGTCCCGCGAAGGCCAGCCGCTTTCGGTCTGATAGCGCACATTCGCCGGCAGGCCCCCCGGTGCCACGGTTGTGCAGGTGGGAGCATAATGCCCGATTCCGTCGCACTTGCGGCACCTTCGAACGTTGGGACAACCCAGTACGTTGTGCCCCTCACCGCCACAGAATGAGCACGCCATGGAGGCTCCGGATCACTGGAGGTGTGTATTCCTATGGTATTCGCTTCAGGCACACGGACATTTTACTGACTCAGCGTCATTTCTTCGCCTAACGATGAAGCTCACCTGCCCGGCCACATCGCAGGGAGCAGTACAAAACAAACCACATGGCCGGGTGAGGTGAGCTTGATCGTTAGGCCTCGGCGTTGGCACGCTCGAAGTACACCTTGCCAAGCGGCTCGCGATTGGGGTCCGTGGCGCTCAGGTTTGGATTGTAGAACACCCACGACTCGTCGCGCTCCATGATCCGCTGCCAGACGAACAGACCGAACCACAGCGCCGCCTGTAACTGCACGTCGTCCTCGCGCGCGTCATCCCCCAGGAACTCCCAGGCGTGGTGGTAAAGTCGGTCCAGCGGCTCCGGCCACGGCGTCAGATCGTGACCGAGCTGGCTGGAGCCGAACGTCCGAAGGCCATTGTCTCTGACCGGCAGGTTGTCAATCACGCTGTCGAGGTAGTCGTGAATCGCCTCCGCAGTGGGCGCTCCGAGTCGCGCGATGAGGGCGTCGAAGTCGGCGCGGTGCGGCACTCTCGTGACCTGCTTGCCTTCGAGGGTTTCAAGCATCGCAGCGCCTTTGGCTTTCGAGGCCTAACTATACTTCACGCGGCCAGGAATGAGACATCGTCGAACTCCTGGAAGTTGAGCGTCATGAGCGACGCCAGCTTCGCCGCGTGCGTCGTTGGCACACCGTC
>JAYUBA010000052.1:0-9088 GCA_043741075.1 Frigoriglobus sp. | reverse complement strand
GCCTCGGCGTACCCCATCCGTCGCGCCAACTTGCGCAGCTCGTCGGCGCTGGCAGGAAGCTTGTGCGTCTGCAAGTCGAACAGCAGTTGCAGGCGGTGCTCGGTCTTGCGCAGGAACCGGTACGCGTCCGCCAGGATGTACGTCTCTTGCGGGTTCAGGCACCCGGCGATCTCCAGCGCCTCGAGCGCGAGCAGCGTGTTCCGCTGGCGCACCGCCGGCAGGTCGCCGCCGTTGAGCAGTTGAAGGAACTGTACCGTGTACTCGATGTCGCGGATGCCGCCGCGGCCGGTCTTCACGTCGCGCGGGAAATCGGCGTCGCCGGTCTCGGCGCGGAGCGCCTTCGCCTCCATCTGCCGCTTGAGCGCCTTCACCTCGTTGATCTCGGCGAAGCTGAAATACTTGCGGTACACGAACGGCTCGACCGCAGAGAGGAAGTCGCGTGCGAGCGGCGGGTCGCCGCCGACGTGGCGCAACTTGATGAGCGCCTGCCGCTCCCAGGTGCGGCCCATCGTGTCGTAGTAGCTGAGCGTGCTGGCGAGGCTGCGCGCGAGCGGCCCGCGGTTGCCCTCCGGCCGCAGCCGCAGATCGACGCGGTACGCGAACCCGCGGTCCGTGTGGCTGGAGAGCAACCGCACGACTTCGCTGACGACGCGGGCGAAGAACTCGGCGTTGGTCACGCCCGACCGGCGGCCGGCGGTCTCGCCGTCGGCGTCGTAGACGAACATCAGGTCGATGTCGCTGGAGTAGTTCAGCTCGTCGCCGCCGAGCTTGCCGAACGCGAGCGCGGTGACCCGCGCCGGCTGGCCCTCCGGCGTCGTCGGGGCGCCAAACTTCTCCCTGATCTTGCGCAACGCGTGCTGTAGCGCGACCTCGATGGACGCGTCCGCGAGGCGGGCGAGTTCGCGCGTGATCTCTTCGAGCGGGCGGTCGCGGATCACGTCGGAGATGCCGATGCGGAGGGTGTGCCGGTCGCGGAACCGGCGGAGCGCGCGGAGCGCGCCCGCGTCGTCGCCGGCGGCATCGACCTCGCCGCGCAACTGGGCGATGAGTTCCGCGGTGGACGGGTTCCGCCGGGGCACTTGGAACACGCCGGCGAGGAAGTCCGGGTACGCGGCGAGCGTGTCGGCGAAGAACTGCGAGGTGGCGAGCAGTTGGAGGGTGGCGTCGAGGTCGCGGGCGCGGTTGTCGAGCAGGGCCGGCAGTTGCGCGCGCGCGCCCGGCCGGGCGAAGAGGCGCTCCAGGTTGTTGAGCGCCATGTCCGGGTCGGCGGTCCGCGGCAGCAGGCGGCCGAGGGGCGCGAACAACTCCGGCGCCTGCGGGCCGAGGTGGTTCGCGAGGGCCGCGAGGTTGCGGCGCCCGCGGTCCGGGTCGCGGACGGCCTTCAGGATGGTGTCTTCGGGGGACGGCATGAGGTGATGATAGCCGAAGGGCGTTACTTCGCGTCTTCGGGCACGCGAACCGTTATGCCGCGGATGATGGCCCGCTGCACGGCCGCGACTACGCCCTGAGCGGCGGCAAGCGCCTCCTCCACGAGCTTCGCTTCGCCGTCCGACAACTTCGCGGTCTCGGCCCGCTTCGCGACATCGGCCATGCTCGCCGCGCTGGCTTGTGCGATGCGGTTCTTGATCTTCGCTTCGAGCGCGTTCTGCGAGTTGTCGGGAGGCGCGACGAATTCGCCTGCCGTGCTCACTTGCGGGGCCTGCTTCGGCGCGGTGAGCACGCCCTGCTTGATGAGCCGCACG
This sequence comes from Frigoriglobus sp., assembly GCA_043741075.1. GTDB lineage: Bacteria > Planctomycetota > Planctomycetia > Gemmatales > Gemmataceae > Gemmata. The sequence goes on along the minus strand of JAYUBA010000052.1, from coordinate 7,346 downwards.
AGATCGTCGAGCAGCGCCGCATCCGGCGTGCCTTCGGCGGGTACAAGCCGGATGTCGAGTCTCTGCTTCGCGTCTTCCGGCATGACTACACCTCGGCCAGCACGGACGCGGGCAGCAGCGAGCGGAACTGTTCGAGCGTGAGCCGGACGCCGCTGCGAGCGATGTGATAGCGGTTGAGCGCGTTGAACAGGTTCACGATGTCATCTTCGACCATCTGCTCGGTTGCCCGCTCGCGTGCGAACGCCTCGATCACCAACTCGGCACGCTGCGGCGCGTCGGTTTGTGGCGGCCAGCCCTTCGGCGGCCCCTCCGGCCACAGCGGGCCGAACACCTCCGGCGGCACCGGCGTGTCGTCGTCCCACTTCTGCCACTCCGCGAGCCGGGAGAGGTGATCGAAGTCGCGGCGAATTTGCGGCCAAATATCAACATCATCTGCTGCAAGCACCGTTCCAGAAAGCACCCCGAACCGTGTATGAACGGCGTTCGGATTCGCGGCGGCTTCAACGGCATGCGAAGCAGCAAGCGCGACGTGCGAAGCGTAGGGCTGCTTAGCGGCTCGGCACTTCGCCAATCCTCTGTCCGCTTCTTCGACAGTCGTCCGAGGCAGAATAGTCGCAGTCGCGGCAGCGTCTTCTGCGACACCGACTGCCCAATCTACATGATTGATAGGCGTGGGTTTTCCTGAGTCCCAGGTTTCATCGAGAATGGTCAGCACCCGCCGCACGCACCGGGCGGCGAACGCGATTCGCGCCCACCGGGGCAGCGTCGCGACCTCTTCCTCACTTGGCAGCGTGGTGTTCGGTGGGTCTTGGTAGCACTGGTCCGCTCGGCAATAGCCCGTTAGCGCGTCGAGTGTGTCACTGAACGCGTCCGAACCGTCTTCGGACAGGCCGGGGGTGTCATCGAACTCGTTCGCCAGACCCATCAGCGCCTTATAAATCTGCCGCGTCGTTTGCCCGACCGCGAGTTCGGCGCGCACCAATTCGTCGAGCCGGGTCCACGGCTGATCGGAAAGGGCGGCGGCACGAATGGCGTCGAGTGTGAGCATGAGTTCCTCGACTATTGTACCTGATGCCACAAGTCGCGCGTGTCGGCAAGCGCTTGCTGATACTCACCCAGCGTCATCGGTCGGACCGGTTCGAGAAGACAATGATCCGGTTTGTCGTGATTCGGTTTCAAGTCCGGGCCGAGGTCAGCGGTTTCGATCTCGAAGACGGCTTGGTTGCGCCGGGGTTGGCGCGAGTTGGGGTTCGGTGATGTCGATAATCCCTTGCCGGGATTCACCAAATCCGTGTCGTTCACAGCGGACACATCGGAGACGGCCTTCGGATCACGATTGGCCGGGTCCGTTGGGCGAACGCCGAGCATACTCCCGCTCGTGCCGACGACCGGCTGCCCGTCGGCGGCGACTTTCATCACGCGGTACAGCTTCACGGGCGACGCGCTCCGGCGGTTCGCGGTCGCACCCTATTTTACGCTCCTCCGTCACACCAGCGGAAGGGCGAACTTACTCGGGCGAGCGGGGGGCACTTCCGACGCCCCACCCCGTCGCTCACGCTCCGGGTTCGCCGCGTCCACACCCACCACTTCGTCCGTCAGCACCCGGCCGTACAGCGTGAACGGGCTGGCGTCGGTGATCGCGATGCCGACCGTGTGGCCGATCAGCCGCGCGGTGCCGTCGAACACGACGATGTGGTCCGCCATGCTCCGCCCGGTCAGTTGCATCACGGAGCGGGGGGTGTCAGCCCCCTGTGCAATCGATGCCTGGTACGACGCGCTCTGCTCGCGGCGGCTCGGCCCTTCCACCAGCACCTCCACCGTCGTGCCGACCTGCGCCCGGTGATCGACGCGGCTGTTCTCGTTCTGCACCGCCAACAGGTCGTTGTTGCGCCGCTTCTTCACGTCGTCCGGCACGTCGTCCGGGTAGCGGTCCGCGGCCTTCGTGCCGGGCCGCTCGCTGTACTTGAAGATGAACGAGTTCTTGAACTTCGCTTCGCGCACCAACTCCATTGACTTCTGGAAGCTCTCCTCCGTTTCGCCGCAGAAGCCGACGATGAAGTCCGAACTGACCGACACGCCCGGAACTCGCTCGCGGCACCGGGCGAGCATCTCCATGTACTCGCCCGCGGTGTAGTTCCGCTTCATCCGCTTCAGCACGTCGTCGCACCCGGACTGCACCGGGACGTGCAGGTACTTCACCACCTTCGGCAGTTCGCGCACCGCGTCGAGCAGGTCGTCGGTCATGTCCTTCGGGTAGTTCGTCACGAACTTGATGCGCTCCAGCCCCGGCGTGTCGTGCATCCCGGCGATGAGGTCGCTGAACCGCGTGCGGCGGTCGCCGTGGTCGTAGACGTAGCTGTTCACCGTTTGGCCGAGGAGCGTGACTTCCTTGCAGCCCTGATCGACGAGTTGCCGCACTTCCGCCCAGATGTGTTCGGGCGGGCGGCTCTGTTCCGGGCCGCGGGTACTTGGCACCACGCAGTACGTGCAGAACTTGTCGCACCCGATCTGAATGCGCACATACGCCTGAAACGGCGTCGGGCGCATGCTCGGGTCGCGTGCCGGGTCGTAGCTCACGAAGCTCGCTTCCACTTCGTGCCGCCCGCCGTCGGCGCGGCCGAGGCTGACCGCCAGTTGCGGTTCGCGCGTCGCCCGCACCTTCTCGACCAACTCCGGCACCGCGCCGAGTTGCCCCGTGCCGACGATCATGTCCACATACGGGGCGCGCTTGCGGATCAACTCCTGATCCCGCTGCGCCATGCATCCCAACACGCCGATGACGGTGTCCGGGTTGTCGCGCTTCAGCAGCCGCACGCGGCCGAGCGCGGAGAACGTCTTCTCCTCCGCGTGTTCGCGTACCGAACAGGTGTTGAAGAGGAGCACGTCCGCGTCGGCGGGGGTGTCGGTGAGGTCGTACCCGTGCCGGCGGAGCGCGCCGATGACGAGTTCGCTGTCCAGCACGTTCATCTGGCAGCCGACGGTCTCGATGTACACTTTTCGCGTCATGGTCGGGAATCCGTTATGAGACGGGGCCGGCCCGGTGGGGGTATCAGGTGAAGGATACAGCCCGACGCGAGGTTCACAAAGAGCGGGTCGGCGTCGGGGTGCCCTGTCGATTTTGGCGAGCGGCACCCGTGAGGGTGCCGGTAGCCCGCGAACACCGGCACTCTTACGAGTGCCGCTCGCCTGAAAGCACTGCCATGCCAAAATCTACAGGCACACTCTTGGCGTCCGCACCGTTCCACGTGGAACGTCAGCGGTTGTCAGAATGACGCCCAAGGCGGCCAAGGCGGCCACTGTGTCACGGCCGGTTTCCGCTCGCGACCGAACCCGTTGAGTGTCACCGTCGTACCAATTGACGTGCGGGACAGACTGTATCCCCTTCACACGGGGGCTGTTATGGAAGTCTCATCGCTACCGCCGTTCCCGGCACCCGAACCACTTCCCACCGCGATGCCTCCCACGTCTGCCGGGCGCGGCATGACGATGCTCCTTCAGGCGCTGTTCTTGTTGGCGTTCTGGCCCGCGGTCTACGTCACTCACGAACGCGCCACGCATATTGCCGCGGCGGAACAGAAGACACGCGAACGAGAAGACACGGCCGAGAAGGAAGCGTGCGAACGAGCAGAAGTGGAACGAGACCGCAGAGCGGACATCGAGCGGATCATGGGCCGTTGGGTCGGTAACCACGGAGACGCGTGGATCATCAGTTTCCAACCCGATGTGTTTGTTCTCCGACTGGACGCGAAGGCGGTGGTATTGGGAAGTTGGCGGCTTGAGAACGGAATCTATCCCTTTCTGGCACGCGATCTCGTTGGAGATTGGCGTGGCCGGATCGTCGGAGATGAGTTGCTCGTTGAGCAATCCGCAAGTCGCGAGGGGACTTGGCGCGTCGTTTTTCGACTTCGCCGACCCGGAAAAGAATGACCGGTCTGCTGCGGTCTTTGCCCCTCCCGAAACTCGGCTAGCATCCTTTCCCCGCTTCGCCTATTACCCCGCTCCCCCGAAAGCCTCCGGCGGTTGAGAGGCTTTACGCGCTTCGAGGAGCAGGCATGAGTCACGTCCGGTTTCCGCTCACAATGGTGGTCGTCGCCGCGCTCGCCCTCCCCGCGGTCGCGCAACCGCCGGTCGCGTTCGACGACGCCGGCGTTCACGCGGTCCAGTTCGTGGACGCGAGCGAGGGCTGGGCGTGCGGCGACGACGGCGTCGTGTGGCACTCCATCGACGGCGGCAAGACCTGGGAGCGGCAGAAGACCGGCACGCGGGCCAGCCTCCGCGGGCTGCACTTCGTCACCCCGTATGTCGGCTGGGCGGTCGGCCGCGTCGAGGCGCCCGGCGGCACGTCCGTGGGGGTGATGCTGAAGACCACCGACGGCGGGCTACAGTGGGACGAGGTCGGCACGAACGTGATGCCCGGCCTGCACGCGGTGCGGTTCTTCGACGAGAAGAACGGGTTCGTGTGCGGCGACGGCTCCGACGCGTTCCCTAGTGGCATGTTCTGGACGAACGACGCCGGCTTGAAGTGGGAGCCGGTAAAGGGGCCGCGGCTGCCGTCCTGTCGCAGTGCCCAAATCATCGGGGATACCAATGCGGCGCTCATTGGCGGCGCGTGGGGCAAGCTCGGCACGTTGTCGGCGCAGTGGATTCATGGGGGTCAGGCACAATCGGATGCAGGCCTGAGGCAAACGCGTTCTCACGGCCAATACTCGGAGGCGGAACTCGACCCGCTCGCGGGCCGCAGCGTTCACGGTGTCGCGTGCAGCACCAGCAAGAGCGACAAGAAGCAGCCGTGGTGCTTCGCGGCGTGCGACGGCGGCGCGGTGCTCACCAGCAGCGACGGCGGGAAGTCGTGGGGCTACGTGAACCTCGGGCTGCCGGCCGCGGCGCTCGCGAACTGCGACTTCCGGTGCGTGGCCACGTACCTCGATCATGTGTGGGTCGCGGGTCGGCCGGGCGGCTTCGTGCTGCACAGCCCGGACCTCGGCAAGACGTGGGAAGTGCAGAAGACCGAAGTGCTGGTGCCGGCCAACGGCATCCACTTCCTCGACGACAAAACCGGTTGGCTCGTCGGCGACTTCGGCGCGATCCTCGGCACCACCGACGGCGGCAAGACGTGGCGGGCGCAGCGCATCGGCGGGCAGCGGGCCGCGGCGCTGTTCCTTCACGCCAGCGGCAAAAGCATCCCGCTCGACGTGGTCGCTTTTCTCGGTGCCGCCGACGGCTACCTGTGCGCCGCGACCAGCCTGACGAGCGCCGACCCGGCGACGGTCGATCCGAAGCGCGCCAGCGACGGCGCCCGCCTGCGGAACGCGGTGCGGCTGGCCGGCGGCGCGAGCGCCGACAGCGGGTGGGCGTTCCCAATGGCGGCGCACGCGGTCGGGCTGCCGCCGCGCGAACTGCTCGCCACCTGGGACCGCGCCCACGGCGGCAAGGCGAACGAGCAACTCTTGCGGCAGGCGGTCCTCGCGATTCGCATGTGGCAGCCGGAAGTGGTCGTGTGCGACGTGTACGCGCTCGACGCGGCACCCGCCGACGCGCTCGCGCTGCTCGCCGCGAAGGAGGCGTTCAAGCAGGCCGCCGACCCGAACTGTTTCCCGGAACAAATCACGACGCTCAACCTGAAGCCGTGGGCCGCGAAGAAGCTCTACGCCCTCGCGACCGACCCGAAGACGGCCCCGGTGAAGCTCGATCAGTCGGCGTTCAGCACCAAGCTCAACGACACGCCGAAGGACTACGCCGAACACGCGACGCGCGTCCTCGCGGGCGACTCCGCGGTCACCGACCGCCGCTGCTTCGTGCTGGTCGCGCACCGCCTGACCGGCTCGGAAGGGCACGCGAACCTGATGGACGGCACCGACCTCAAGCCGGGCGGCACCTCCCGCCGCGCCGCGACCGCGACGTACCTCGACCCGGCCGCGGCGGCCGAGAAGCAGAAGGCGGTGCAGGCCCGCCGCAACCTCGAAGCGCTCGCCGGCGTCACCGACCCGGAGTTCGGCGGCGCGGACAAGCTGATCGCCGGGCTTCGGACCGAGTTGAAGAAGATGCCCGACGACGTGGCCGCCCGCACCGCGTACACGGTCGGCACGCGACTGGCCCGCGAGGGCAAGTGGACCGAGGCGCGCGAGGTGTTCGGCATGGTCGCGATCCACTACCCCGGTCACCCGCTCGCGGTGGAGTCGTTCCGCTGGCTGGCCCGCTACCACGCCAGCAGCGAGGCCCGCCGCCGCAGCGAGATTCAGCAGAAGCTGCTGCTCACGAGCGTAAATTTCGACCCGAAGGGCGTGAAGCTCAAGCCGAACGGGGCCGGCGAGGTCAGGATCACGCCGACGGGCGGGATAAACGCCATCGGCGGCGCGAACGTGTACGAGGACCACTACAAGTTCTTCAGCCCGGACATGATCCTGAAGTGGCACGGGGCGTGTCTGGAACTGGAGCCGAAGCTGTCCGCGTTCGGCCCGGTGTACGCCCGCGACCCGGCCGCGTGGCTGTGCTTCCTCACCGCCCGCCGGCAGGTCGGCCGGTTCGCCGAAGCGGACGCGTTCGTGTCCGAATACTTCAAGCAGTCGCCCGGCGCGGTCACGATGGCGGCCGGGGTCGATCCGTGGCGCGACTGCCTCGCGGCCGAACTGTGGCTCGCCAACCGGAACGCGATGCCGATCCTGCCCAAGCCGCTCGCGGTGTGCAAACTCGCCGAGAGCCGCCCGCTGCTCGACGGCAAGCTCGACGACGCGTGCTGGAAGGACGCGAAGACGATGGAACTGAAGGTGACCGCGTCCGCGGGCGACAAGCCCGACGAGGTGAAGGCGTTCGGCGCGCAGTACAAAACGGAGAGCATGTTCACCTACGACGACAAGTACCTGTACATCGCGGTGAAGTGCGATCACCCGGCGGGCAAGAAGGTGGAACCGGTGGCGAAGCGGACCCGCGACGCCGACCTCGCCGGCCGCGACCGCGTGGACATCCTGCTCGACATGGACCGCGACTACCAGACGTACTACCGGTTCCAGATCGACCACCGCGGCGCGCTCGCCGAGGACTGTTGGGGCGACAAGAGCTGGAACCCGAAGTACCACGTCGCGTTCCACTCGACCGACACCGGCTGGACGGCGGAGATCGCGATTCCGCTGGTGGAACTGACCGGCGACCGCCCCGCGCACGGGAAGACGTGGGCGGTGAACGTGTCGCGCGTGGTGCCGGGGCTGGGCGTGCAGGCGTGGAGCGGCCCGGCCGACACCGACCCGCGGCCCGAAGGCATGGGCCTGTTGCAGTTCCGCGCGGACAAGTGAGTTGGGGGAGAGTGCCGAGCGATAACTACCCTCTTGGCTTTGACCTCCCCCCTTGAGGGG
>JAYUBA010000051.1:0-2774 GCA_043741075.1 Frigoriglobus sp. | reverse complement strand
GATTCGAGAGGCGCGGTCACTTGCCCTCGCCGCCCGGCAGCAGCGGCACCTTGGGCATGGCGATGTCGCCCTTGCCGGAGAACACCGGGTTGACCGTGACGCTGTACGTCTTGCGGTCGGGGTTCAGTTTGTAGGTCGCGCGGATGTCCGCGGCGTTGGCCGAGATGCCCGGCATGCGCATCTCGGTCGGGGCGGAGACGACCGGCAGGGCCGGGCCGCCGGAGTTCGTGGACGGCGCGGACATCACCGAGCCGGCGGTGCCGAACCCGCCGCCGAACCCGCTCGCCGCCAGCGCCGCGCCGGTGGTGTCGGTCCGGAGGCTCGCGGAGACCACCTCCTCGGCGACCTCGGCCAGCGTCGTCCGCGACCCGCCGTCGAGCGTCACGAGGAGCGGCGCGGCGCCCGCGAGCGGCACCTCGAACAGGTCCACCGCCTCCCGCGGCGTGCCCTTGAACTTCGTCACCTTCACGGTCGCCTTGCCGCCGATCGGCTTGCCGAACGCCTGCTTGACGGTGACCGCGTAGGTGCCGGCGAACGCGCTGGCCGCGGTGTACACCTCGGACCGGTCGTTCCGTTGCTCCAGCACGTCGGCCTTCAGCACCCCGCCGCCGGAGGTCCGCTTGGCGGTCGCGGAGCACACCGCGCCGGTCGGTTCCGCGATCACCAGGTCGAGGTCGGCGTTGCCCTGCCACAGCAGCTCGATCACCAGGTCGCGCTGGGTCTGCTCGGCGATCGCCTTGGCGAGCGGGGCGGTGTCCCGGCCGGCGGCCTTGAGCTTGGCCTCCAGCTTCGGCAGCCGGTCGTTCGCCTGCTTGTGGTAGTCGATGCCGTCGGTCGTGCTCCAGTCGCGCTTGAGCAGGTTGTCGGCGGCCCACATGACCGCGTCGCTCCGCACGTCGGTGGCGAACTCGGCGTAGGCCATCGCGTTGGCGTACGGGGTCGGGTCGTTCGGGCTGCACGCCGCGGCGCGGCGGCAGAACGCGACCGCCTGGTTGTGGTTCTTCAGGCCGGCCTCGGCCTTGGCCGCCTTGAGGTACGCCTTGGCGCTGGTCGGGTCGAGGTCGATGCCGGAGACGGCCGCCCGCTCCACCTCGGCCGGGTTGCTCCCGCCCACCGCCTGGAGCGCGATGGCCAGCGCCTCGTGCGCCCAGTCGTCGGTCGAAAGCCCCTTCCGCAGGTTGCCCTTGAGCACCTCGACGGCCGCGCCGAACTCGTCGAAGTCCATCAGGAACTCGGCCGTCGCGACGATCAGGCCGGGGTCGGTCACGGTCCAGTCGATCGCGTTGCTCCACATGGTCTTCGGGTCGTTGCCGAGCTTCTTGCGGAGTGCCACGGCGTCCACCGTCATGTCCTTCATCGTCGGCTTGACGGCCGCGACGCGCGCGCCGGGGTCCTTCTTCGGCGGGGGCGCGGTGTTCGGCCCGATGACCACGGCCCCGCCGTCGGGGCGATTGAACGGGGCCGCCGCCATGCCGTCCTGCTTCTTCAACTTGACCGACGAGGCCGAGTGGTACCGCGTGGTGCCGTGGACGATCAGCGCCCGGGCCGGCGGGTAGTAGCCGAGCGAGTTGAGCTGCGCCGCGGTCACGATCGGCGTCGACTCCTCGCCCATGCCGGGCATCGGGGTGACGCCCGGCAGGTTGGCCCACTCGCCGCGTGCGACGGTCTCGAAGATCAGCCCCATGAGCAGCTTGCTCTGGTCGCCGCCCTGGAGGCCGAACTGGCCGCCGAGGTTACCGAACTGGCCGAGGTTGCCGCCGCCGACGCCGGCGAACCCGCCGCCGGCGCCGCCGCCCTGCTGGTTGCCGAGCTGGGCCGCCCCGTTGCCGAACGGGCCGCCGCCTGGGGCACCGCCCCCAGGCGCGCCGCCGGCCTGCCCGCCGAACTGGCCGCCGCCGCCGAACTGGCCGCCGCCGAGGTTCTGCAGGCCGCCGCCGAAGAGGCTCGCCTGCCCAAAGATGGCCAGTGTCTGGTTCTGGATCTGCTGGTTCTGCCGGAGCGACTGCTGGTTCACCGAGTTGGGGATCGGGATCGCCAGGTCGGCCACCGGGAACACCCGCGTCACCTTCTCTTCGAGGCGGCGATTAAAGGTAGTGATCTCGATGTAGTCCGGGCGGACGATGAACGTCGCGTTCATGGACCCCAGCACGATGTCCAGGAAGTTGCCCAGCTTCAGCCCGCGCAACTGCGTGGCCGCCAGCTTCGGCTTCTGCTCCTTGATGTCCGGCTGGGCTTCGGCCTTGAAGTACTCCTCCATGATGATGAACGTGACCTGGTGCTTCTTCGAGAGGAACTGGAGCAACTCGAACAGCGGGATCTCGTTGAGGTTCTTGGCGCCCAGATCGACCTCGTCCCCCTCGATGATGCTCTTGAGCTGGATCTGTGCCGGGCTCGCGCCCGGGCCGAGGTTGGAGTTCTCGTAGGCCGCCTTGCGCAGCCCGGTGAGCTCGCGCCACACGGCGGCCGGCGGGAAGTGGACCGGCGGCTCGTCGGGGTACGGGATGTGGCTCTTCTCCGTCTGCATCATGGCGAGCAGGAACCGGTCCTCGCGGATGCGCACCAGTTCCTTCCACTCGCGCAGTTGGGTGGCCTGCTGGCCGATGATGTAGCTGGCGGTGGCCGTGACCGGGACCGGCTGCCCGCGGCTCACCTTCTCCTGAATCAGCAACTGCGACTCCTGGTAGGCCAGCTCGTAGCGGGCCTGCTGCATCAGTTGGCGGAACTGGTCGATGCGGTTCTTGTCGCGCTCGCGCTCGTCCTCGGCCCGTTCGAAC
>JAYUBA010000050.1:0-2774 GCA_043741075.1 Frigoriglobus sp. | reverse complement strand
TCGCATCGGCTGTCTGACCGTCGCCACGCAACTCCAGCAGCCGCGCCCGCAGCTTCTCCAGCCCCTCCAGCGCGGTGTACGTCCGCAGGCCCTGGCGGATCTCGTGTCGCGTTACCGATCCGCCGCGCCAATGGATCCCCACCCCGACCCGCTGCGTCTGGCCGTGCCGCGTCAGCTCTACGCGCTCGATCAACAGCCGCACGACCGCCCGCCGATCCCCGCCGGTCGTCGTCGCGCTGCGCCACAATCCCGGCAGGTCCGCCGCCAGCGCGCCGATCTGCTCCCGGTCCGACGCGCTTAGGTGGCGCGGTTGCTCGGCCCGGAGCCGGGCGTGCTCCTCCACCAGCCTCTGCTTCTCGGCAAGCTTTTGCTCCCACTGGCGTTCCAGTTCGCGGGCCACGAGGCGGTTCTCCGGGTCCACCGCGTCGTACTGGCGCTTGGCGCGGTCGGCCTCGTACCCGGCCCGCTCCAGCCGCTGCTTCCAGTGCGCGTGCAACTGCTCACGATCCTTCTCGGCCCGGTCGGCCGCGCGTAGGCTCAACTCCAGCGACGCCGGCTCCATCGCCTTCAGCACCAGCGACTCCACCAGCCGATCCGGGTACGCCGCCACCACACTCTGGCAGCGCGGGCCGCCGTACTCCTGGTACTCCGCATCGCACGCGTACCGCGGGTTCGCGTCCGCCCGCGCGTTCCGCGCGGCCATCGGCTTGCCGCACCGGCCGCACCGCACGAGCGCGTTCAACAGCGTCGGCGCGCGAACCGCATCCGCGTTCGACCGGCCGCCGAAGTCGTTGGCCGCGAACCGACGCTGGTTCTGCTCGTACTGGTCCCACGTGATGTACGCCGGCACCTTGTCCTTGAGCAGGCAGACCCACTCCTCCGGCGGCGCGTTGCGGCGACCCGACTTCGGCTGGTGCGGCCGCCGGCGCGTCGGGTCGAACGGGGTGCGGCCGTAGACGTAGGCACCGGCGTAGAACGGGTGGTGCAGCATCTCGTAGAGCGAACTGCGTCGCGGTCGTTGCCACACCAGGCGACCCTTGCCCGGCCCCTTGTACACCCGCAGCCCGAGCTGGATGCTGTTCGCCACGAGGTACACGTGCGTCTTCGTGAGCGAGCCGAGTTCCGCGAACTTGGCGAACACCAGCGACACGACCGAGCGGACCTGCTCGTCGGGGTCCAGCGCGATGCCGCCCTTGGAGGCGCGCACGTACCCGACCGGCACGCAGGTGAACAGTTCGCCCCGCTTCGCCTTGTTCAATTTCCCCTGGTGCAGCCGTGCCCGCAGGATGTGTAACTCGGCCTCGCTCATCGTCCCCTTCAGCCCGAGCAGCAGCCGGTCGTTGAAGTCGGCCGGGTCGTACACCCCGTCGGCGTCGGCCAACAGCACCTGGAACAGGGCGCACAACTCGAGGAGCCGATGCCAGTCCGCGCACGACCGGGCCAGCCGGCTCATCTCGCGGCCGAACACGACCCCGACGTGCCCGAGCGACACCTCGGCGAGCAGGCGCTGGAAACCGGGCCGGTTCTCGACGGACGTGCCGCTGATCCCCTGGTCGTCGTCGATGACCAGCACCCGGTCGTCGGCCCAACCCAGCGTGACCGCCCGTTGTCGCAGCTGGTACTGCAAGTCGGCCGACTCGCGGTTGCTGGCGACTTGTTGGGGCGTCGACTGCCGGACGTAGACGACGGCCAGCCGGTCGCGATGCCGGGGTCGGATCTTGTGCCCGAACGGCGAGGTGGGGTCAACGCGGTTCATGCGTTGCCTCCGTCGGCGTGCGGGGTGCGGCGAGCCGCTCGGCGAGCATCCGGCCGAGATGGCGGAGCAGTTGCTCCTGCTGGTCGGTCGTCAGGCTCTGCCACCGGGGCGGGGTCGGCGGCGGGGACGGATTCAGGCGCGGGGGGGTGCGGACGCGGCGGGTTTGGACACGGTGTGGCTCCTCCGGAGTTGTGGGCCTGGTGCTCCCGGCACCAGCGTGCCAGCTCGAGCAACGCCCACGGGCAGACGGTCACCGCGGGTGTTGTATCGACCGCGACAACGCGGCAATCGACCGGCGGTCGTTGCCCCCTCTGTCTTGAGGCTGGCGAAGAACGACTCCATCGGCGCATTGTCCCAGCAGTTCCCGCGACGGCTCATGCTGCACACGATTCGCTCCTCCTCCAACCGCCGTTGGTAGTGTTCGCTCGCGTACTGGCTGCCCCGATCCGAGTGGGCCACCAGACCCGAAGACCCCTCGGGGCGACGGCCGGACAGGGCCATCTCCAGGGCATCGACCACGAGCCGGCTGGTCATCGTCGCCGCCATACTCTAGCCGACCACCATCCGGCTGAACAGGTCCACCACCACCGCCAAGTACAGCCACCCCTCCCGCGTCGGGACGTACGTCACGTCGGCGACCCACGACGCGTTCGGCTCGGCCGGGTCGAAGTCCCGGTCGAGGACGTTCTCGGCCACCGGGTGCGGGTGGTTCGAGTCGGTCGTCTGGCGGAACTTCCGCTTCGTCTTCGCGGCGACCCCGGCCTCCCGCATGACCCGCGCGACGGTGTTCACGCAGCACGCGTGCCCGCGACCCACCAACTCGGCGTGCATCCGTGGGCTGCCGTACCGGGCCTTCACCTCGGCGTGGATCCCCGCCACCTGCTCGGTCAGCGTCGTGCGCCGGGTCTGGGCCTCGCTCGGCTCGCGGGACCGCCGGGCGGAGAAGCCCGAGCGGGAGACCTCCAGCACCCGGCACATCTGTGTCACCGGCCACTCGGCCCGGCGTTCCTCGATCCAG
>JAYUBA010000049.1:0-9098 GCA_043741075.1 Frigoriglobus sp. | reverse complement strand
GAGGCTGACGCCGTACTCGAACTTGGTCAATTCCTGGCGGTAGGTGTAGCCCATCGACCCCGAGAGGTCCATGACGAGGTACCCGGTGAGGTTCGTCTCGGCCTGGAACTTCTTGATGTAAAAGCGGTCGGTCTTGGCGTAGACGTTCCAGTCGATGTCCGAGATGTTGTCGCCCGCGGTGTACTTGCGGTGCTCGGAGAACTCGACGGAGAACCCGTGGTAGGGGCTGCTGTGAAGCCCGGACAGGAACCCCTGGACGATGAACTTCGCCCGCAGGTCGAGCCGCGCGACCTGGCGGATCACTTCCGGGCGGAGGTACTTTTCGGCGGCCATGTCGGGTATTGTACTGGAGTTTTCCCATCCCGCCTGCGCGGATAGGATCAGGCATCCGAACCGCGCAGGAGTCGATCCATGCCCCGCGTTCGCGCGATTTCCGTTACGGGCCTGCTCGCCGCGTGTTGGCTCGCCACGGCCTGCGGTCGGAAGGTGGATCCGCCGGCGGACGAGGTTCCGCCCGCCGTGCGAATCGCACCTGAGGCGATACCGCCGGGGGCGGGCGCGAAAGTCGATCTCCGCGATACGACGAGGAAACGACTGCGGAAGATTGGTTGGGGGATTTCCCGCTTCGCGGACGCGAGCAATTTCCTCCCCGCCGGGGTTGTCGCCAAAGGCGGGGCCGTCGGGCTGAGCTGGCGCGTTCAGATTCTCCCGTACGTCGGGGAGAAGGCTCTGTACGAGCAGTTCAAATTTGACGAACCCTGGGACAGCGAGAACAACGAGAAGCTGATTGAGAAAATGCCCGAGGTCTTCGCGTCGCCGGGACGAGCGGCACCGGCGGGGCGGACCCACCTGCGGACGTTCACCGGGCAGTACGGGTTCATTTACGATCCGGTTCCGGTGAAGGGGGCGAAGCCCGACGGTCCGCGTTTCCCCGGCGTCGCCGTTCGCGGCCGACCATTCAGCGACATCACCGACGGGACGAGCTACGCCTTCATGGTCGTCGAGGCCACCGAACCGGTGGTGTGGACGAAGCCGGACGAACTCTCGGCTCAACCCAAGGAGGTTGGGAAGCCCGGTTCCATACCGATACCGAAACTCGGGGGACCGTTCCCCGACGGGTTTCACGCCCTGATGTGCGACGCGCAGGTCCACTTCTTCCCACACACGTTGAAGGCGGAAACCGTTCGGGCGCTCGTCACGGTTAACGCCAACGACACGCCCGGCGCCGACGCCACCGCGATGATAGAAGTACAATCCAAGAAGTGGGCCGCCATCGACGCCGGGGTGCCCGCTCAACTCCCGGACGCGAAGGCGCGACGGGTCGCGGCGGACAACCTCATGAAACTCGCGCGGGCCGCGGAGGAGTACGAGAAAGACGCGAGGCACCTGCCGGCCGGTCTTCTGTGCAAGCCCGATAGCGTGGGATTGAGTTGGCGCGTGCAACTCCTGCCGTACCTCGGTGAAGAGCGGTTGTACCTCGATTTCCGCCTCAAGGAAGTGTGGGACAGCGAGCACAACAAGCCGCTCCTCGCGCGGATGCCAGCGGTGTTCGCGTCCGCGGGCGCAGCGCCGGTCGGCCACACGCTCCTGCGAATGACCCAAGGCCCGGAAGGGATGATCCCCGCAATTGGCAGCCTGGGGGAGTCGTGGACCCCTCCCAACGGAAAGGCCTGGCACGTCTACGGGCGAAGCCCCTACCGGGCTCCCCGCCCACCGATCCTTTGGATTCTGGAAGGCGGAGAGGCGGTCCCCTGGACGAAGCCCGAGGGCATCGACTGCGACGCCAAGAAACCGCTCCCGAAGCTCGGCGGGGCGTTCGCGGGTGGGTTCCACGCCGTCACCGGAGGGGGGCGCGCGTACTTCGTTCGGGAGACCATCCCGGAACCAAACCTCCGCGCCTTGTTGGCTCTGGCTCCGGACGAACCGTGGCCCCTGGACGAGGCGATCGATCACCTGCAATATGCCGTCATACCGCCCGAACGGCCCTAATACTCCTGAACCAGCAACTCGCCGGTCGCGGTGAACCACCCGCGGCCGTCGATCTGGTACACGCCGTCGGTCGCGGACGCGAGGAACTTCGCGGCGGCTTCCAACACCTTCTCCAGAAGCACCTCGTCGGCCGCGTCCACCGGCTTGCGGAGCGTGACCAGTTGCTTCGTCTGGATGACGCGCGCCATGAGCGGCCCGCTATTCGGGCTGTAGTCCATCGTCTCCAGTTCGGCCGCGTGCCCGTTCAGGTCGTCGCGCAGGTCGTCTTCTTTCGTGAGGTAGCGGGCGAGGTACACCGGTGAGCCGACGGGCAGCCGGAGTTCGCCGGTCGTCCAGCCGAGGTCGTCGCCCTTGAAGTGCGGCTCGACCGCCAGCCCGGCCGCGAGCAGGTGCGCCGCCAGCGCGGCGGGCGACGGCTCGGCTTCAGAGGGGAGAAAAACGCGATACCACATGAGTGACTCCGGCGAACCCGGAGCGTCAGCGACGGGGTTGGGCGTTCCCACGCCGGTACGCGCGGCCGGACCACCCCGTCGCTGACGCTCCGGGTTCGCCTACTTCTTCTTCTCGACGTACTTCTTCGGCTCCGGTTCGCTCACGATCTTCAGCAACTCCACCACGATGTCGTCGCTCGTGCGGCCCTCGGCCTGCGCCTGGAAGTTGGCGCTGACGCGGTGCCGCAACACCGGGATCGCGGCCTTCTTGATGTCGTCGATGGCCACGCTCGGGCGCCCGGCCATCGCGGCGAACGCCTGACCCGCTTGCGCCAGGAAGATGCCGGCCCGCGGGCCGCCGCCCCAGTCCACCAGCCGCTTAATCATCTCCGGGGCCGTCGGGTCTTTCGGCCGCGTCGCGCGGACGAGCTTCACGATGAACTCGTTGACGAACTTCGGCACCTCCACCTTCTTCACCAGCTTCTGCCACGCGACGATCCGCTCGCCGGTCAGAACCTTCGTCAGTTCCTGCTTCTCACTGCGCGTACTCATCGCCACGATCAGTTGCTCGTCTTCCGCCGTGGGGTAATCGACCTTGATGTTGAACATGAAGCGGTCGAGTTGCGCCTCCGGCAGCGGGTAGGTGCCTTCCTGCTCGATGGGGTTCTGCGTGGCGATGACGAAGAACGGGTCCGGCAGCTTCATCGTCTCCTGCCCGGCGGTCACCTGGCGTTCCTGCATCGCTTCGAGGAGCGCGGCTTGCGTCTTCGGGGGCGTGCGGTTGATTTCGTCCGCGAGGACGATGTTCGCGAAGATCGGCCCGCGGACGAACCGGAACTCGCGCTTGCCCTCGGCGGTTTCGTCGAGCACCGTCGTGCCGGTGATGTCCGACGGCATCAGGTCCGGGGTGAACTGCACCCGCTTGAACGCGATGTTGAGAATCTGCGCGAGGGAACTGACCATCAGCGTCTTCGCGAGGCCCGGCACGCCGACCAGTAGGCAGTGCCCGCGGGTGAAGATCGCGGCCAGCACTTGCTCGATGACCTCGCTCTGACCCACGACAACGTGGCGGAGTTGTTCGAGCATGGCCGTGCGGTCGGCGGCGAACTGGTTCAGGTAGTCGGTGAACTTGTCGGAAGGAGGCACCGGCGGCCCTCGTGCGTCGGGTCAGGGAGCGTGAGGTTCCCATTTTACCAATTCGCGAGCCGATCAGCCGTTGGCGCCGTCGTCGAGGTGCCTCACTCGCGCGGCTCGGCTTCAAGTTGCCGGCGGGCCAGGTCCGCCGCTGTTTTGAGCTTCCGTTCGAGAAGGCTCTTGGCCGGCAGTTCCGTGAAGTAGCTCGCCACCCGAATCCCGCTCCGGTCGAGTTGCAGTAACTCGACCTGTTCTTCGCCCTTGTCTTCGCACAGGATGAGGCCGATTGGCGGCTCCTCGCCTGCTTGCATCTCGTACTTCTCCAGCCACCGCAGGTAGAGTTCCATCTGCCCCTTGTCGGCCGCCTGGAACTTGCCGAGCTTTAGCTCGATCGCGACGAGTCGGCGGAGCGTGCGGTGGTAGAAGAGCAGGTCGATGTAGAAGTCCTCACCGTCGATCACGATCCGCTTCTGCCGCGCGACGAACGCGAACCCGGCTCCGAGTTCGAGAATGAACGCCTCGATTTCGCGCAGAACCGCCGATTCCACGTCGCGTTCGCTGTAGGTGTTCTTCAGCCCCAAGAAGTCGAGGAAGTACGGGTCGCGGAACACCAGATCGGGCGTGAGCTTGTCCGTTTCACGGAGCTTGGCGAGTTCCTCGGCTGCCAGTTGTTCGGGCTTCCGCGAGAGAGCCGTTCGCTCGAAGAGGATGCCGTCGATCTTCGCCCGGAGCGTGCGGACGCTCCACCGCTCGACCCGGCACATCTCCGCGTAGAAGTCGCGCTTCAGTTGTGTTTTGAGCGGCAAAATGAGTACGAAGTGGGTCCAGCTCAATTGTTGCGACAGCGCCCCAACAATCTGCCGGTCGGGGAACACCTCGGCGAGCTTAATCATCCGGGTCAGGTTGTCGTAGGTGTACCCTTTTCCGTACTCGGCCGTCAATTGTCGTGACAGCGCCCCAAGAATCTCCTTCCCGTAGTCCGCGCGCTTCTCCTTGAGGATGTCGCGGCGGATGCGGTCGCCAATGCCCCAGTAGAGCAGCACCAGCGCCGCGTTCACGGCCGCGGCCGTCCGCTCGCGGGCGCCGGCGATCAGCTGCCGCACGTCGCGGAGAAGCGAGTCGCCGCCGGGCGCGACGACCGCCGCCGGCTTCGCGACCGCACCCGGCTTCTTTTTGCCCTTCGCCATGTCACTCCCTCTTGGGTTGCTCGAGCATACCAACGAGAATCGTTTGGCGTAGCTCCGTTGCCGGGTGAAGTTCGCTCGCGTCCGCCGGAGCCGGTCCCAACATTCCGAAGTTTCCGATTGCGACCGCCGGGCGTTCGAGCTAGTATCTGGGATTAGTTGGGTTCGCGCTGCCTGACACTCCGCCGGTGCCTTCCTTCCCACCCTCCCGCCTGTCCTCCATTCGGAGAAGCCCGCCATGATGACGTTCTGGGGCAACCGCCAACGGTACTGCGACGGCATCAACCGTCGGAACTTCCTCCAGATCGGTGCCTTCGGGGCCGGTCTCACCCTCGCGGACATGCTCCGCCTGAAGGCCGCCCAGGACCCGGCCGTCGCGCAGAAGTCGTCGCCGAAAGCGGCGATCATGATCTACCTGCCCGGCGGCCCGTCGCACATGGACATGTACGACCTCAAGCCCGACGCGCCGATGGAGTTCCGCGGCGAGTTCAAGCCGATCCAGACCAACGTGCCCGGCGTCCAGATCTGCGAACACATGCCGCTGCAAGCCCGCATGTGGGACAAGTTCGCCTGCGTCCGCTCGCTCGTGGCGGTCGATGAGCACTCGGACTCGCTCGTCAGCACCGGGTACAGCGAGAACGCGAACCGCACCGCGGGCCACCCGTCGTTCGGCTCGGTCATCTCGAAGCTCCGCAGCGGCGGGGCCAACGACGTGCCCCCGTTCGTCTCGCTCCGCGGCGGCGGCAGCGTGGGCACCGAGCCGGGCTACCTCGGCGTCGCGCACCGGCCGTTCACCCCGAGCGGGGCCGGCATGGCGAACCTGCGCCTCGCCGGCGGCGTCACCGGCGACCGCATGGACGACCGCAAGGACCTGCTCGGCAAGTTCGACACCGCCCGCCGCGACATCGACGCGAGCGGCACCATGAAGGGCATGGACGCGTTCGCCGGCCGCGCGTTCGACATGATCGCGTCCGGCACCGTCCGCAAGGCGCTCGACCTGAAGCACGAGGACCCGAAGACCCGCGACCGGTACAAGGGCGTCGAGGACTTCCTCTCGGCCCGCCGGCTGGTCGAGTCGGGCGTCGGCTGCGTCACCCTCTCCATCGGCGGCTGGGACACGCACTCCGGCAACTTCAGGACGCTGAAGCAGCAGCTCCCGCTGGTGGACCGCGGCCTCGCGAACCTGATTCAGGACCTGCACGACCGCGGCATGGCCGACGACGTGGTGACGGTGATGTGGGGCGAGTTCGGCCGCACCCCGAAGATCAACACGACCGACGCGGGCCGCGACCACTGGTCGCCGGTGATGAGTGCGCTGATCGCCGGCGGCGGGCTGAAAATGGGGCAGGCGATCGGGGCCAGCTCCGCGAAGGGCGAGTACCCGAAGGACCGGCCGTACAAGGTGCCGCACCTGCTCAGCACGATTTACGGCGCGATGGGCATCGACGCCGGGTACACGTTCCCGAACGGTGCCGGCCGCCCCATGTACATCCTCGACGACCGCAACAAGGTCGAGGAACTGATCTGACGCACACGCTTCTCGTTTAGCGTCGATCCCTCCGGGGCCGACGCTAAACTTTTTCTCTCGACGACGCGCGATAACGTCATCGTTATCGCGCGAGCAAAACATGACCACGACCCAGGCGGCGTTCACCATCGGCTACGGCGGGCGGAAGCCGGACGACTTCGCCAAGCTCCTCGTCGCGGCCGGCGTGAAGACGCTCATCGACGTGCGGCTGCGGCCCGACCGCGCGAGCATGGGGTCTTACGCGAAGGCGAAGGAACCGGACAAGGGCATCGCGGGGTTGCTGGCGCGGGCCGGCGTCGGGTACGTGTCGCTACCGGAACTGGGCAACCTGTTCCTCGACTACGACGACTGGGCGGAGCGGTACGAGCGGTTCCTCGCGCTGGCCGCCCCGGTGCTGTTCG
This sequence comes from Frigoriglobus sp., assembly GCA_043741075.1. Classification (GTDB taxonomy): domain Bacteria; phylum Planctomycetota; class Planctomycetia; order Gemmatales; family Gemmataceae; genus Gemmata. The sequence goes on along the minus strand of JAYUBA010000049.1, from coordinate 2,431 downwards.
ACCGCCTCGAAGGAGTCGCGGGGCCGGTGTGCCTGATGTGCGCCGAGAAGCGCGTGTGCGAGTGCCACCGCCGGCACATCGCCGCGCACCTGGAACGCGCGAAGGGCTGGACGTTTACGCACATCGAGTGAAGGCTCGCGTAGCGGAGCGCGAAGCCCTACACCTTCAGCCCGACGGCGCGCATGAGCGCGAGGCCGTTGCCGTGCGGCACCACGCCGGGACGCATCGTGTAGTCGAAGTGGAGTTCGCCACCGGTGAGGTCGTCGCGGAAGTGGACGTTCGCGGTGCCCCCAATCGCGTCGGTCACGGCCGTCAGGCTCAGGTCGTGCGTCGTCACGAACCCGACCGCGCCGGCCGCGAGCAGCGCGCGGACCACGCCCTCTGCCCCCGCGACGCGATCCGCCGAGTTCGTTCCCGCGAACAGTTCGTCTAGCAGGAACAGCAGCGGCGGGCCGCCTTCGCGCGTGGCGATGTCGAGCAGCAACCGCACTTTCGTCACTTCCGCGAAGAACCGCGACCGCCCGGCCTGAAGCGAGTCCTGCACGCGCATCGTGGCCCCGACCGCGACCGGCGTGAGGGCGAAGGTCGTCGCGCGGACCACCCCGCCGGCCAGCGCGAGTACCGCGTTCACCCCGACGGCGCGGAGCAGCGTGCTCTTGCCGCTCATGTTCGACCCGCTCACGATCAGCACGCGCGGCCCGCCCTCACCGCCGAGTGATACATCGTTGCGCACGGAGCGGTCGAGCGGTAACAGCGGGTGCCCGACGCCGGTGGCGACGAGCCGCACCGGGCAAGACCCCTCACCCGGCGAAGCGCCACCCTCTCCCCGAAGCCGGGGCGAGGGCAAGATTGTTGGGAAGATGTCCGTCGGGTTCTCGTATGCGTAGCCGGCGAGCGACGACAGCGCCTCCGCTTCGCCGACCGCGCGGAGCCACTGACCCACCGCCGGACCGGAGCGTGCGCGCCACGCTTCGAGCTTGAACGCGAACCGCACGTCCCACATCCGCAGCACCGCGACCGGCATGAACAGCGGGTTCCGCCGCGAGTTGTACCACTGCACGATTTCACGCAGCCCGCGGAGTTGCGCGGACGCGGTCAGCCCGCCGGCCGTCATTGCGGCTTGTAGTTCCGTCAGGCGCGGCGCGTTGAACCGCTCGCGCTCCAACCGCGCGAGCAACGATTCAAATAACGACAGGCGTTCGGCGGCGCGTTCGAGCGGTGTGAGGACGCGCCGCGCCCACGGCAGCAGCGGCACCGCCACAACGAGCGACGCGATTCCGAACGCGAGTACCGGCAGCGACGTGGTACCCGCGAACAGCCACCCGGCCCACGCGAGGACGTTCGCCCAGCCGAGCGCTTCGACCGCCCACCGTTTCCACCGCGGGATTCTGGCCCTCTCCCCTTGCGGGAGAGGGTGGCGAGGCTTTGCGAGCCGGGTGAGGGGTGAAACGTCACCCCCGTCGCCGAGCGCCCCCTCACCCGTCGGCGAAGCGCCGCCACCCTCTCCCGCAAGGGGAGAGGGCATTAATCCCCACTCCGCGAGCGGGCGGTAGTCGGCCGCGGGCGCGTCGGCACCGGCCACCGCGACCGCTTCGCGCAGGTCGAGCCGCGGGGCCAGGTCGGCCACCGCCTCCTGCCGCGCCTTCACCTCGAAGGGGTCGGCTCCGGCGAGCAGCCACGCGGCCAGCGTGTCTTCGCCGGCGCGGGTGCGGCACGCGGTCACGCGCTCGAACACCGAGCCGGGGCCGAACAGGTCGAGGTCGTCCGAGTACGGGTGCGCGTCGGAGGCGAATCGCGAACCGTCGCCGGCACCACCGGGCTTGCCCGCGAGCCGGTCGAGGCCGCCGGCGTAGAACTTCGCGGCGCGTTCGGCCCACGCCTTCCGGCCGCGGGTCGCCTCGAACTTCGCGACGAGGTAGAAGAACGCGGCCACCGGAACGAGCGTGAACCACGGCGAAATGAGGTCGGCGGCGAAGCCGAGCGCGGCGACGACCAGCCCGGCCAGGAACGCGCCGAGCCGCGCGTAGCTGAGCGTGTCGAGCTTGGCGGCGAGCGCGGCGACCGCGGCGCGGCGGGCGGCCAGCCGGTCGGCGTACACGGTAGCGGGTGCGGGGTGTGACAGTGGAGTGTCACTCACGGGGGAAGCGGGGCGCGGGGCCGGTCGCGGCCCGCGGCGTCAGGATAGGGATGTGCGGGTTCGCCGGCGCACCGTTCCGCGTGGAACGGTGCGCCGGTGGGTGTTAGCTGAATCAAACTCACACGCCGTAAGAAGCGTTCTGCGACTCCGCCGCCGGGCGGCGCGTTGGCAGGCCAGTCCTTGCGTCGAGTACAGGGACGCGGTAGGATTTACGCGTGAGGTGAGTCGGCGTATTACAGTCCGGCGCGTGAGGTGGCCATACCGGTCCAGTCGAACGCGCAACCCGTGTCAGGC
>JAYUBA010000048.1:0-2776 GCA_043741075.1 Frigoriglobus sp. | reverse complement strand
CCTCGGTGCCGTCGCCGCGCCCGGCCAACTGGAGTTCAACAACATGCAGGTGAGGACGGCGCTCGACCAGGCGTTCGCGCCCAACTACGCGACGTTCGCGGACAAGTGGGTGGCGATCCACAAGAACAGTTCCAGCACGCTGGGCGACTTCAACCCGGCCGGCTCGGCGGGCGTGCTCCGTCAGGTGACGACCGGCTCGGCGGGCGGGTGGGGCGGCGGCAGCACGCTCCAGACCGACTTGCGGATCGTCTGGACCGGCGACACGACGCAGGTCACCGAGTACGACGCGAAGCGGGCCGACGGCGACCACGGGCTACCGAGCGGCCGGCAGCCGAGCAACCCGAAGGCGTTCGTCCGGCCGCCGGTCGCGCTGCCGATCAAGCCGTCGGCCGCAGTCAACGCGGTCGGGTTGGCCCGCCTGATCGGGCTGACGGAGGCCGACCGCGCGTTCCTCGCCGACCAACTCGGCACCGCCGCCCAGCAGGCGAACAAGCCGAAGGTGACGGCGGCGTCGCTCGCGAAGGACGTATTCGGCGGGCCGCAGTTCGCCGAGGTGCTGACGGCCGGTGAGATTCCCGACCGCGAGGACTTCAAGGACCGGTTCGTGAAGGGGTTGAACGCGGCGCTCCAGGCGCTGGGCGCCGCGCCGGTCGCGCTGGTGCGGGCGGACTACGCGAGCGGCCCGAACGTGGCCCGCGCGCCGGGCAAGGAGGAGAACGAGGCGCCGGTGATCGCGACCACCGCCTGCGTCCGGTGTCACGACGTGCGCGGGCCGGGGAAGGCCGCGTTCAGCCCGATCCCGATGCTCGCGTTCGACCCGTTCGACAAGGCGAGCCGCGAGACCTGGGCGAAGGCCACGCCCGACGCGAAGAAGCGGCTCCCGCTCCTCGCCCGCATGGCGAAGCGGCTGACCGACGACCGCGACATGCCGCCGGAGGACTCGGCCGAGTACGACGCGTTCCGCGTGAAGAACCCGGCCGAGTTCGACGCGGTGAAGGAGTGGCTCGACGCCGAGCTGAAGAAGGCCAAGGGCGGGTGAGCGTTTGCGAAAGAAGAAGCGCCGGCTGGGTTTCGCCCTCTCCCCTTGCGGGAGAGGGTGGCGGCGCTTCGCCGACGGGTGAGGGGTCGCTTTGCGGTGAGTGACGCTTCACCCCTCACTCGGTCTTCAGACTCGCCACCCTCTCCCGCAAGGGGAGAGGGCAAGAACAAACCACCCGTTCGCGCTCGCGGTTCGCCAGACCTCGGTCAGTACCGCAGGATGAAGTCGAGCGTGAACCTGTAGCGGAACAGGTCCTTGCGCCCGGCGACGGGAACCTCGAACGCCGCGCCGATCTGCGCGCTCTCGGTGATCTTCACCCGCCCGCCGAAGGCGGCGGTCAGCAGCCCGCTCTTGGACTGTCCGCCGAAGTTGATTAGGTCGCGGCCCTCCGACCCGATCGGCATCGAGGTGCCGTTGGTCGTGTTCAGCACCCAGTTCAACTCGACCAGCGGGTAGAACCGGTGCAGGTTGCCCGCGTCGAAGTCCAGGTGCCCCGACAGGTAGTAGTAGTCGCTCCGCTGCTTGTTCGTGCTGAACGAGTACCCGGTGCTCGCGAGGACGTTGAAGCTGCCCAGCCGGAAGTCGCGGAGGAAGTTCTGGCCGTAGCTCAGGTACGGCACCAGCGACAGCGAGCCGGTGTCCTGGAACGCGTTCTTCGTGCCGATCGGCAGTTGGAGTTGCAACCCGGCGGCGGCCACCGAACCGGTGTCCTCGCCCCGGTAGAACGTGAACTTCGGCCCCAGCCAGATTTCCGCGAACCCCACCTCGTCGGAGAACGGCGACCCGTCGCCCGGTTTGACCGAGACGCCGCCCAACTTGTTCAGCACCAGCGACCAGCGGTCCGTGAACGCGACCCGCGCCTGCGTCCCGAAGAACGCCAAGTGCCCGCCCTTGAAGTCCGGCTGGCTCGTCGGAATCTTCTGGTAGATGAAGATCGGGCGCACTTCGGTGAGCGCCCGCGGATCCTCGAACAGGAACGGGTTGGTGACCGGCGAGATGAACCCGTCGAACAGGTGGTCGCTGCGGAACCAGTCGCCGTTGCGCGAGCCGAACACGCCTTCGAGTTTCTCGCCGCCGAACTTGCGCGAGGAGAAGTCGAACTTCGGGAACCCGCTCCCGCTCCTGTCGCTGGGAGGCGGGTCGCGCTCCTTCAACTCCGACCGCTTGGACAGGAACTCGTTGACCGAGTCGGCCGCGGGCGGCTGGTACGCGGTGCGCGCGATGCTCGCGTCCACCACCGACGCCGGTATCGGGGTCGCAGGCGTCGAAGAGACGTTTATGCCGGCGGACGACGCGGCGCTGGGGGCACCGAACCCCGCGGCCCGTTGCGGCTTCCGCTCGACTTGCGCGTCCACGAACCCGGCCGGTGTCAGCGCCGGCGGAGCGGCGTCCGCGACCCCGACCGGCGCGCCGAGTATCGGCGGCGGTCGGTCGGGGCTTCTTGTGGGTGTGACGGGTGTGGACGCGAGGGGCGGCCCGCCGACCGGGGCGAGGGGCTGCGCCACGGCCGGGGTCGTGATCCCGGTCGTCAGCAACGCTACCGCTAGCCACCCCGCACGAGGCATGTCCGGCCCCCTTGCCGTGTCGCCCGACATCCTGCCGGGTATCCCTTCTCTTCGACCGCCGCGGGGAGCCGGGTTGAATACCTTCACCGGGAAATCACAACCGACGCGGCAAGCGCGGGGGTATAACCGGGTGAGGCAACCGTCCCGGCGAACCCGGAGCGTGAGCGACGGG
>JAYUBA010000047.1:0-9098 GCA_043741075.1 Frigoriglobus sp. | reverse complement strand
TACCACGATGTGAGGAGAGGGGCTACAAACCTTGCCGCTTGCGGCTTCGCGGGGCGTCCCGCGGAGCCGCAAGCGGCGGGAATCACTTGTCCGTCAGCACGACCGCGGCGGGGTTGTTGCGGAACTTGTACTTCGCCACGAACTCCTTCGGCGTCAGTGTCTCCTGACCCTTCGCGGTCTGCACGACGTACACCAGTTCGCACGTCGCCTCGTCCGCGACGCGGTAGTGCCCGGCGGCGGACACCACCGCCACCTGCTTCCCGTCCGCGACCACCGACGCGCGCAGGGCGGCGTTCGCGAAGTCGAAGACGCGCACCGACCGGTCGGACTCGGAGAGCACCATCGAGCGCCCGCCCGCGGACCACTCGACGTGCGTGACCGGGGCCATGCCCGCCAGGTCGAAGAGCGCTTTCGTGCCGTTTGCCGGCCACACCTGCGCCGTGTGGTTGCCGCGGCCCGCGAGGAGCGTGTTGCTGTCCGGCGACCACGCCAGCGACGTGACCGCCGGCGGGCTGCCGCCGCGCTCGTAGGTCTGGAGCGCCTTCCCGCCCGCGGGCGCGAACACCTCGATGTTCCCGGTCGCGAGGCCGACGGCCAGCGACTTCCCGTTGCCCGCCCACGCGAGCGACTGGACCGGGAACGTGGCCGCGATCGTCTGCGACTTGTCCAGGTCGCCCGCGCCGACCACGACCGTGTGTTCCGAGTCGCCGGAGGCGAGGAACTTCCCGTCCTTCGACCACGCCACCGCGGTCACCGCGCCCTTGTGGTGCCGCGTCCCCTTGCCGACCTCCGCCGCGGCCGGCCACACGCGCACGGTCTTGTCGCCCGCCCCGCTCGCGAGCGTCTTGCCGTCGGCCCACGCCACGCACGTCACCACCCCCTCATGGCCCCGCAGCGTGCGGAGGGCCTTCCCGGTCGCGTCCCACAGGCGCACCGTCTTGTCCGCGGAAGCGGTCGCGAGCGTCTTGCCGTCGCGCGACCACGCCGCCGCGGTCACGCCGGCGGCGTGCCCCTCCAGCGCGCCGATCAGCTTCCCCGTGGCCACGTTCCACAACTGCGGGGACGCGCCGCCGATGCCGGTGACGAGCGGGCGGCCCGGCGTGAGCTGAACCGTGCCGTCCGCGGCGGCGTCGATGTCGCGCGGCGTCTGCTTGTTGAGAAACGGGTACCACCGCACCGCGACGGCCGAGGTGCCGAACAGCCCCGACCCGTCCGGCGACCACGCGAGCGTGCGCGCGCCCTCCAGCGGCACGACCTTCGGCTCCTTGTCGAACGCGGTCCACACCTTCACCCCGGTCCCGTATGACACCGCGAACGCGTTGTTCGGGGCGAACGCGACCGCCGTCCCGGCCGCGTCGAGGGCGTGCAGTTCCTTCCCGCTCTCGGCGTCCCACACGAGCGTCCGGGTCATGCCGCTGCCCGCGATCGTCTTGCCGTCGGCCGACCACGCCACCGCCGCCCCGTTCTGGCCGGGCACCTGGAACGAGTGCGGCGTCTTCCCCTCCTTCAAGTCCCACACCTGCACGCCGGTGGCGGTGCCGGACACGGCCACGAGTTTGGATTCCGGTCCGGCCGCGAGGCCGGTGATCGCGTTGCCCGTCTCGCTCGTCTTCACCGGCTCGGGCTTGGTCACGTCCCAGAGCGTCATGAACCCGCTGATGCCGCCCGCGACGACCAGCATCTTGCCGTCGCGCGACCACGCGACGTGCTGCGTGTACCCCTTGTGCCCCTTCAACACCCGCAGCGTCATGCCGGTGGCGGCGTCCCAGATGCGGGCGGTGCCGTCGAACGAGCCGGCGGACGCGAGCGCGGTGCCGTCCGGCGACCACGCCAGCCCGTAGACGTAGCTGTTATGGCCGACGAGCGCGCGGGCGAACGCGCCGGTGTCGGCGTCCCACACGCGGATGATGCCGTCCATGCCGCCGGTGGCGATCGTCTTGCCGTCCGGGCTGAGGGCGGACGTCGCGATGTACCCGCGGTGGCGGCGCGTTTCAATCGTCCAACTGACCGCGCCGGCGATGGCCGGCGGGCGTTGAACGAGCGTGCGGAGGCTGAGTGGTTCACCGGCGCGGAGCGCGAGCGGTTCCGGCGGGATGACCACCGCGGGCTTCTTCGCCGGTTGCGCGCCGGCGTCGAGCGACGCGACCCAGCCGAGCGCGAGGAGCAGCGTCGCGGAGAACGTGAGCCGGCGCGGGATCGGCACGGGAGGGCCTCGGCGGGGGAGGGCAAGGTTAGGGAGTATGGTAACCGCTGCGATCGCGGAGAAGAGGAATGGCCACAAAAAAGCACAAAGGGCACAAACGAAGACCGCAGAAGAAGAGAGTTTGAATGGCGCTCACTCTTGCTCTTCTGTCTTCCTTTTGTGCCCTCTGTGCTTTTTTGTGGCCAATCTCTTCTTCCTCACAACCCCAGCACGTCGTTCATCGTGTACCGGCCGGCCGGGCGGTTCGCCATGAACTTTGCCGCCAGCAGCGCGCCGCGGGCGTAGCTGTCGCGGTTGTGGCCCTTGTGAACCAGCTCCAGCGTCTCGCCGATGGTCGTGAAGATGATCGTGTGCTCGCCGACGTTGTCGCCGCCGCGGACCGCGTGCAGCCCGATCTCGCTGTCCGTCCGCTCGCCGACGATCCCCTCGCGGCCGTGGACGAACTCGCCCCCCTGCACCTCCCGGATGATCTCCGCGAACCGCATCGCGGTGCCGCTCGGCGAGTCCTTCTTGAACCGGTGGTGCCGCTCCACGATCTCCGCGTCGAAGCCCTTGCCCTTCAGCGCCTCCGTGGTGAGCCGCACGAGCTTAAAGAGGAGGTTCACGACGAGGCTCATGTTCGGAGCGAATAGCACGGCGGTCATGTGCGCGGCGGCTTCGATCTCGGCCTTCTGGGCGTCGGTGTGGCCCGTCGTGGCGACCACGATGGGAATCTGCCGGTCCGCGCACACCGGCAGCACGGCCATGGTGCCGGAGGGCGCGGAGAAGTCGATGAGCGTATCGACGCGCAGGCCGACCGGGATGTCGTAGCGGATCGGCACGCCGAGCGGGCCGACGCCGGCGACCTCGCCCGCGTCCTTGCCCTGGAGCGGGTTGGTCGCGGAGTCGATGGCCGCGACGAGGTGCAACTGCGGGTCGTCCTTGGTCAGCGCGACGAGCCGCTGACCCATCCGCCCACACGCCCCGTTGATCGCGATGTGAATCTTCATGTGTGCCTCACGGCCAACGGTCGTCACTTCACCGCTCGTTCGCCATCAAGGATATCGGATCACGGGCCGGAGGGCACGCTGCCGTCGTAATAGAGGTGGTTCGCGTTGCCGAAGTGGCGCTTCGGGTCGTGGCGCTCGGCCCGCGCGGCCGGGTCGGCGGACCAGGCGGTGAAGTGGTCCACGGCGCCGCGACACGCGGGGAGGTCGTCGTGCTCGAACACCAACATGCTCCCGCCGACTTCGGTGACCTTCTTCCCGCCCACGTCCGGGTTGATCGCGTAGCTGATCTGAAAGGCCGCGCCCCGCGTCGGACTGCCGGGGGCGCGGTCGATGCCGTCCGGGCAGCGGAACACGCGCACCGAGTTTTCGACGAACGGCGAGAGCGTGCCGGGCGGCGGGCTTCCCGGCAGCGGGTTGGTCACGGTCGAACCGAGGCGGTTGTCGTAGGGGCACCACCACGTTTCGTTCGCGCCCGTGTAGGTGTTCGCGGGGCTGCACGTCAGGCACCGCGGATCCTTGCCGTTCTGCCACGGTGCCGGGCACGAGCGGGCGAACGGGAGCGTCTTGTTCGCGTCGTGGTACATGTGGAGCCCGAGGCCGATCTGCCGAAGGTTGTTCTTGCACGACAGGTTGTTGGCCGACGCCCGCACCCGCTGCACGGCCGGGAGCAACATGCCGATCAGGATCGCGATGATCGCCAGCACGACGATCAGTTCGAGAAGTGACACCCCGCGTCGCATGGCGGCACCTGGGAAGGTCCGACCTGTTCCGGTCGAGCGCCGGCACCGGTCAGGAATGGGATTCGATCGCCCGGACGATGTCGGCGAGGTCGTTCGGCACCGGCACCGCCCTGTTGGCGAACGCGACCGCCTTCACCCCGCGCTTGCCGAGCTTCGCGTCGAAAGTGGCTCGATCCGCCGAGTGGTACGCGACCGTTTCGTCTGAATCTTTTAATAAATGTCCGGTTAACACGCACACCACGCGTTCGTCCTTGTCGATCACGCCCTCGCAGACGAGTTGCTTCAGGCCGGCGACGCTCGCGGCGCTGGCCGGCTCGCAGCCCAGCCCGCCGGCACCGATCTTCGCCTTCGCGTCCAGAATCTCCGTGTCGGGAACCGCACGAACCACGCCGTTGCAGCGGTCCAGCGCGCGGAGCGCCTTCGGCAGGTTCACCGGGTGGTTGATCTCGATCGCGCTCGCGAGCGTGTCGGCCTTGCGGTTGCCCGCGTCGAGCGCGGCGTAGTAGCCGTCGATCTTCGACCGGTCGAACTGCCCGCCGTTCCAGCGCAGGCCGTGGTTCTCGTACAACTCGTGGAAGGTACACGCCCCGGCCGCGTTGATGACGGCCAGACGCGGCACGCGCGAAATCAGGCCGAGTTCCGCGAGTTCGCCGAACGCCTTCGCGAAGCTCGACACGTTGCCCAGGTTCCCGCCCGGCACCACCACCCAGTCCGGCACTTCCCACCGCAGCGCTTCCAGCACGCGGTACATGATCGTCTTTTGCCCTTCGAGGCGAAACGGGTTCACGCTGTTCACGAGGTAGATGCCGAGTTGCCGGCTCACCTCCTGTACGCGGCGGAGGGCGTCGTCGAAGTCGCCCTGAATCTGGAGCGTCAGCGCGCCGTGTTCGAGCGCCTGGGACAGCTTCCCGTAGCTGATCTTCCCGCTGCCGATGAAGATGACGCCCCGCATCAGTTGCGTGGCCGCGCAGTACACCGCGAGGCTGGCGCTGGTGTTCCCGGTGCTGGCGCACGCGGCCCGCGTCGCGCCGGTCATGCGCGCGTGCGTGAACGCCGCGGTCATGCCGTTGTCCTTGAAGCTGCCGCTCGGGTTCATCCCTTCGTACTGGAGGAACAGCCGGCCGGGGTTCAGCCCCGCGAACGCCGCGACCGCGTCGGCGCGCTGGCAGAGCGTTTGGCCCTCGCCGATGGTGACGATCGCGGCGTCCGGCGCGAACGGAAACAGTTCGCGGAACCGCCACACGCCGGAGAAGTCCAGCGGGTGCGCGCGGTTCGCCCACTTCGCCTCGAAGTGCTTGAGCGACGTCGGGACCGGGAGCCGGTCCCAGTCGTAGGCGACATCGAGCAGCCCGCCGCACCGGGGGCACCGGAACGACGTGTCGGCGAGGTCGGCGGTGCCGCCGCACTGGCGGTCGATGCAGCGCTGGTAGACGAGTTCGGACATGCCGACTGTTTTAGTGCGCGTCCAGAAATGGCATAGCTGTCTTGTTGTGGTGCGGGCGTCCCGCCTGCTCCTTCGGACACGCGAAGAATGCAGGCGGGACGCCCGCACCACAACCGAGGTCGGCGGGGTCACTTCACCCCGAGCGCGTCCTTCACCTTCGCCGCGTCCTTCGCCTTGCCGGATTTGGCGAGCGTTTCGGCCTCGGCCGGCGACTCGACGAACCCGCCCGCGGCCGTGACGATGTGCCACGCGGGAACCTCGTCGCTCTTCGGAACGGCCGCGAACAGCGTCGCCTTCAGCGCGCGCGTGTCGGTGTCGTGGACGTACAACCGGCCGAGCGTGCCACCGACGAACAGCCGCTTGCTCTCGGCCGCGGACGCGAGCGGCCCCAGGTACTCGCCCCCGGCGCGGTCCGCTTCGCCGAGCGTACACTCGCGCCACGCGACGAACTTCTTGCCGTCCGCAGAGGCGCGCGGGCCGACCGGTTTCGCCGGCGGGTCTTCCAGTTCCGGGGCGCCGTCCGCGCCGAGTTTCAGCACGAACGTGCCCGCTCCGTTCCCGCGCCCGCCGGACACGATCAGCAACCGGCCGTCGGGCGAAACGACCGGGTTGCTCGCCACGTCCCAGAAGGAGCCGAGGAACCAGTCCTTCTTCTCGGTGACGATGCGCACGACGTAACTCTGCCGGCGCTTGCCGGTGGCGCTGACAGTCACGACGCCCTTGCCGTTCGGCAGGATCACGGGCACGCCGCCGCGTCCGCTTAAAAACGCTTCGGGCGGTTCGGGCCGCTCCCAGCCGCCCGCCTTCTTGCCCGTGGCGGGGTCGAACTCGCTGTACTGCATCTGGTCCGCCACCACCAGCCGCTTCGAGTCGGGGCTGAACGCGAGCGCACCTTTCGCCTTCCCGACCGCCTTCTCGACCTCTTCGGCCCGCTTGCCCGTGTCGGTGTTCCACACCCGCACTTCCGCCTTCTCCTTGAGGGGCCGGTACACCACCCAGTTCCCGTCGGGCGACACGGCCGTGAGCGCCGAGTCCTTCGCGGGCACGTCGAACGCGCGCAGCGGCTTCTTCGTCGTCGTGTCCCAGACCGCGAAGTGGGTGACGGCCCAGCCGTCGCCGCCGATCAGCACGAACCGCTTGCCGTCGGCGGTCGGCTGGATCGTCCGCACGTTGGCCGGCAGACCGGTGATGACGTCCTTGAGTTCCGGTTTCGTCAAGTCCCACACGCACACCCAACCGGTGTCGGCGGCGGAACCGGACATCGCGACGAACAGCAACTTCCCGCCGTCGGCGGGGGCGACGGCCGCGACCGTGTGACCGGGGCCGGCACCGGGGAGCATGGCGAGCGCACACGCACTGAGGAACATGGCACACCTCCGAATGAGCGGAACAACCCGGAGTATACCGCGACCGGGTAACGCCCGCGTAACGGTTCCCCCGCTGCACGCGCGGGCGCGGCGTGGTATAAGTGACTATCCCCACGGGAGCGTCCCCATGCCCGCACACCTGCTGTCGCTCGCCGACGGACCCAGCATCCTGATCGACAAACCGATCCTGTTGTTCGGCCGCCACGAGGAGTGCGACGTCCAGTTGAACTCGAAGAAGGTGTCGCGGCGCCACTGCGTGCTAGCGCAGGCGCACGACTACCTCGTGATACGCGACCTCGGCAGCACCAACGGTGTGCGGATCAACGGCGAGCGGGTGGCGGAGGGGAAGTTGCGGCCGGGCGACGAGTTGCAGATCGGCAACTTCAAGTACCAGGTGTGCGGCGACCTGCTCGGCCGGTCGAAGGAGCACGCGGTGTCCGACGATTACAAGACGGTCCCGCCGACGCAGGGCGACGAACCGCCCCCGCCCGAGGCGGCCGACGCGAAGGACGGCTCGTCGGAGCGGTGAGGGGTCTTCTGCCTTTCTCAGCACTTTCACTATTCCCGGATCAGCACGTCTACGCCCGCGGCGTCGGCGGGCACGGTCGCCCGCGCGGCCGGCGCGTCGGCGCACGTCCAGACGAACGTCGGCGGCAGTTGGGCGCGCAGGTACGACATCGCCGGGAGCGTCACCGCCTTGCCCTCGATGGTCAGCGCCAGGTCGCGGCCGGTGTGGTTGTAGAAGCCGACCTTGCGAAGCCCGGTCGCGGTCGCGGCTCCGGCCGCGGGGAACACGCTCACCTTCAGCGCGCGCGCCGCGGCCGTCAGCGGGCTGGACTTCACCTCGACCGCCTTCGGCGGGGCGACCGGCGTGTCCGGCGGCAGCGTCAGCGGCGGGAGCGCGTCCGGAACCTTCGGGATCAGCGCGTCCGGCGGCGGCGCGGGAACGGGCACCGCGGACGCGCCGGGCAGGTCCAGAGACGGCAACTTCGGGTCCACGACCTTGGGCAGTTCGAGCGACGGCAACTTCGGCTCCGCGCCCAGTCCCAGCGGGAGATTGGGTACCGGTATCGTGTCCGGGTTCTTGGGGAGCTTGGCGTCGGGCGTGAGGTTCTTCGGAATCTCGAACAGCCCGCCGCGCTTCGGCTCGTCCGGTGTCGGCGCGGGCGGAACCGCGACCCCGGCCGACGGGCGCACCGGTTCGACCGTCGGCGGCCTCGCGGGCGCGGGGTCGGGGCGCGCGATCGGCCGCGCCGGTTCGGTGAGCGCGCTCCCGGCCTTCGCCTTCGGCACCCCGACGCGCGGCGGCTGAAGCACCGGCGGCATCACCGGGACGCACGGCTGCACGTACACCGGCGGCGGGCAGTACATCGGCGCGGCGTAGTACACCGGCGCGCGGCGGTAGACGGGCGCGTAATACGCCCGCTCGTACGCCGGCATCCCGGAGCGCGGCCAGCACGCCGACGCCCAGTCCGGGACCAGCACCAGTGCGGACAGCACGGTGATACACAGGTGACGCTTCATCGCGGATTCCTTTCCGTTGCCGATCCCGATTGCCTATCCTGGCGGAACACACGTTGTAACTTCTACCGGGGTCGCGATTCAATGCGACATTTTTTGGGCTTGCCGTCAGAACCCAGGGCGTCGCCCTGGGCTGAGGTTGTCGCAGGCTTTCAGCCTGCACGCCCTCTTCAGCCCGACGGGCTGGGACAATCTCAGCCCAGGGCAACGCCCTGGGTTCTGAGGCTCCTCGCGGCCGGTGCGGTCGTCCTGCTCCTCGCCGGGCGCGCGCCCGCGCAGCCGCGGCCGGACCCGGCCGACCTGCCCGCCATGCGGTACGAACTCGGCCAGCGCCTCAAGCGGTTCGAGGCCGCGTGGGAGAAGCACGAGGGCACCCAAGCGCGAACCCGCGCCCTCACGCACGTCGAGAAACTCACGCAACAGTTCTTCTCGTTCCAGTTCGGCGAAGCCGGGCGCAGCCTCGACCGCGCCGCCTTCGCGCTGACCTCCGAAGACGAGCCGTCCGTTAGCCGGCAATGGGCGTGGAGCCTGTACGCGGTGCCCGAAGCGCGCGTCATCGACGGAACCGCGAAGGAGCTAACTGTAACGATCAAGCAGCTTTACGCAGTGAAGGGCGACATGCCGAAGGGGCTGGAGGTGCAACTCTGGTTCACCGACAAGCAGGTGACGACGCTGAAACCGGGCAAGTTCCCGCTCGCGGTGAAGGTGCCAGTTCCGCCATTAGGTGACTTCAAAGGGCTGGACCGCAAGCTTTACTTCCTGGTGGAAGCCGGGAAGGAGGTCCGTCACACCGCGGTCGGCGTCTCGCAAGTCGCGAACCTGCACCCGCGACTC
>JAYUBA010000046.1:0-2777 GCA_043741075.1 Frigoriglobus sp. | reverse complement strand
GTCGCGGGCAACGGGCCGTTTTCATCGACTAGGCGTTTCACGTCGGCCAACCCTTCCGGGCCGTCCGGCCCCAGCATCCACAGGCCGGACGCGGTGCCCGTCACGACGCCGACGTTGGCCGTCGGCCACTGCTTCCACCACGCCCGAATCTGCTTGGCGTCGGTCGTGCCGTCGGACAGGCCGGTCTTCGTCCGCGGGTGCTTGCCGAACTTGCCGGGTTCGTCCTTGGGACACTGGCCCCCGCCGAGTTGGCCGGGGCGGAGGCACGAGCACAAGCCGTTCGGCCTCACCTCGTGCAAGGGGATCACGCGCCAGCCCCACGCGGCGTACTCGAGCGCGACTTCGGCCATCGGCTTCGGGTCCGCGGGAGTCGGTTCTTCTCCGGCCAGTTCGTCGGGTAAGATGTTCACGGTGATTCTCCAGACGACGCCGGGGGGCTTTTGCGGGTGCCCCGGCGTCGTCGTTTTCGGTCAGGTGTTCGGGGCGTTGAGGCGGACTGAGTCGGGGACGATGGTGGCGGTGTCAGCGCTGGCGGCGGTCGTAATGCGGATGCCGTGGTCGGCGAGCCGGGCGCGGGTTTGGCTGTACGTCGCCGTGTCGCCGGACTTTATGGCGGCGATGAGGATCGCTATCAGGGTCGGCGGGTCGGCGGGAGTGGTGTCGGTCATGGGCGTAGAACCCCCAGGCGGCGCAGCGAAAGCCGGTCGCAGGATGGAACGGGAAGCGGACGGAATCCGGGGACGGCGCGGGCAGTGAGTCGCCCGCAGCAGTGGGGTTTAGCGGCGAGCCGGTTCGGGCTTCGTCTGTTCGGCCAGCCATTGCTCGACAGTCGAACGCGGCCAGCGCTTCAACTTCATGCCGATGCCGATGGGGCGGGGGAAGCGGCCGCCGTCGGCCATCCGCCAGACGTGCCGGGCGGAACACGTGAGCAACGCGGCGACTTGGTTCACGTCGAGTAGCAGGGTTTCCGGTGGTTCAAGTATTGACATGGCGCGGGCCTCAACGGGTGACAGTGCGGGACGCGAGTTCGTCCCGCTACCCTGAGTCGAACCGGACGCGGAAATCCGGCCGGACGAGTCCCCCGCGACACGGCGAGTGCCACGGATTGCCGTGTCGAGACGTGTCGGGAAATTCCTGCCGGAATCCGGGGATATCCGGTTCAGTCCGGTCGTCGCCTTTGGTGCGCTACCGGCTCGGCCGACCGGGACTCGAACCCCGACCGACTGCCGTGCTTGGGTATGCCGAAGTGTTTCCGCGCAAGACGCACGTAACGGGACCAGGTCGCAAAGTTCTGCGGTGCGGAACCCTCGCTCTCCAGGTAGTCGTGAATTTCCCGGTCGGTGTACTCCCTGGACCCGTCATTTTCGCGCAACGCCCGCCTACCTTGGTCGTATCTCTCGAACGCGACCCTCGCCGATTCGCACAGGCGGGCCGACGGTCCACCGGTCGCCCGCGCAGCACCTTCGGCCCCCGGCCCAGACGCTCCCCCGCCCACGACGTTGCAACCAGGAAGTTGCCCCCCCCGCGGCAGGCTGTTGAGTCGCGCAACCACCTCGGGGAGCGTCAGTCGGTCCGCCTGGGCAGCCGTCAGCCCGCCACGCACGAGTTGCCGCCGGACCTCAGCGCACGCGCCCTTGGTCATCTCGAAAGTGGTGTTCCGTAGCACGTGCGTGCGGAGGCCGTCGTACCCCGCGACGCACTCGCAGCGCCGGCGGGCCTCGGCGACGCCGAAGTGTTGCCGGACATAATCGCGCCACCCAGCCAACAGTGCGACAGGGTAACCGGGGGCACCTTTCAAAAGTTCGTCGGCGTCGCGCTCGTCGTCGTGGAGCGACCGCAACAGCGCCTCCAACTCGGCGAGGGTTGTCGGCCCGGTGTCGGGCGTCGCACCCCCGGCGGGGTGCGGCCCCGGAGGAGGATCGGGGTTTAAATTGTCCGGCCGGATGGGTATCGTCCTGCTCATGGCGGTCCTCGGGCTTGCAAGGTTTTGGGTGCTGCCACGGCGTTGGCCGGCGGACTTAGACCCGCCGGCCAACGCGCTTATCTCGCCGTCGAGTTTCCCCCTTGATAAAGGGCAGCGGCCGAAAGCGACGGGCCGCGATGGCGACCGGCGGGAACCCCGTGGTCCGGGCCGGCGGGTGCCGTAGCTACGGGGGCGTCGCGCTGGGGTCGGCGAAAGTGTCGCGCCAATGGGCGCGCGGGTGCTGGCAACCCCGGCGGCGGGGTCGCGAGTCTACGATCATCCGTACTGATTGGTCGATTGCCATCGCCGCTCCCCCCCGCACGCTCACGCGCAAGCGGACGCTCCCCCCCGGGTTGGCGTCCCTCTCCGGTCGCATCGGCGGCGGTTGAACCGCACCGGTGGCCGACGGACAGGGGACATAGCCTCACTCTTCGCACAAGAAAAGGTCAACTTCCCCAACCCACGCGGCCTTCGTGCGCGTTGTTATTCTGCCAGGCCGTTGGCCGCACCGGTTGCGCCCGCCAAGGCACCGTCACCCGTCGGCCCGGGCGTCTCTCCGAACCGCCGTCGCCCGATTGCGGGGCCGCGCAGCCTCCGCACGGCCATCGAGCAAGTAAGAGGCACGACGGGACGAATCGGCACGGGCTGCCGGTGCTGCCAAAAAAATACGCCTCAATAGCTTGACGACTGGCCGAAGACTCGGGTGGCACAAGGTGGGCGGGACGTGGAGAGCCTCAGCGAAGCCGACACCCGCTCCAAGTTGATCGACCCGGCGATTTACCTGCGCGGCTGGACCGAAGATCACATCAAGCGC
>JAYUBA010000045.1:0-9100 GCA_043741075.1 Frigoriglobus sp. | reverse complement strand
CATCGTGCCCGGTGCTGATGGCGTGGGACGGCGAGAGGTTCGTCTTCGTCACCGACTTCCTCGGCGCGGGGTCGATGGGCGAATCCGGGCCGGACGGCTCCACTCGTCCACCGCGACCGGAAGAGTCCGTGAAGATCGAGCCGGGGCGACTCGTTCCGAAAGACGGGCAGTTCGTCATCAAGATCGCCGAACCGATGGACGAGGTGTTGTACCTCGATCACCTCCAACTCGTCGTTATCGATCACCCGGCCGACGCGCACGTACTCCCGGACGAGCGGTTCGCGTTCTCGGACCCGCAGCCGAGTCAGAAGTTACTCGCGTTTCGCACCCGGTACTTCCCCAAGAGTGCGACCGATCACAAGGGCCGCGACGTGACGAAGGTCATTCTCGAACGCGACCGCCGCGCGGTGGATGGCTTCGCGGTGCGCTCGTGGCTCGGCTACGCGGAAGATCATTCGCTCACACTCGACTTCCCCGACCTGCCGGTCGGCGGGAAGTGGTACATGGTGCTCGCGGGGTGGACCGAATACCCGTACCCGGAGTCGATGTACGCCGCGACAACAGCCGGCGTCGATCTGAAGCCGCCGTTGCTGGAGCGCTTCGACGCGGGCGGGAGGTGGGCGCCGGTGTGCGACCTCGGCTTCCCCGCCGGGCTGCCGCGGGTGATGACGCGCGAACTGCCCGCCGACTTCCGCGGCGGCCGGCTCCGCATCTCCACCAACATGCAGGTGTACTGGGACCAGATCTACCTCGCGCGGGCCGAAGACGCGAACGCGGTGGGGAAGGTGACGACGCTCGACGCGAGCCGTGCCGACCTCGCGGCCCGCGGGTTCATGCAAGAGGTGTATCCGAACGGTCGGCCGCCGGTGGCCTACGACGACGCGAAGACCGAACCGGTCGCGGTCACGAAGTGGAAGGGTCACCTGACGCGACTGGGCGACGTGACCGACCTGCTCCGCGCCGCGGACGACCGATTCGTGCTGTGTGGCCCCGGCGACGAGATCACGGTGCGGTTCGACGCGAAGGGACTGTCGGAGTTGCCCGCGGGGTGGCAGCGGTCGTTCGTGCTGCGCACGCGCGGCTACTGCAAGGACACGTCCATCCCGACCGTGACCGGCGGCGCGGTCGGGCCGCTGCCGTTCCGCGCGATGCCGAACTACCCGGACTTCGGCAATGTGAAGCCGCCCGTGACCGACGCGGACAAGTGGCACACGCGCCCGGCCGGCAGGCGGTGAGTGATCTTCCTCCGCTGAAAATTCTCCCGGCGTCGCTCTGACGAGCGACAGGCAACGCTCGCCGGCCGGGCGTTCCGCGGCGTGATCGAACTCGACCCGCACGACGAACAGGCCACGCGCGACCTCGCGGTCTTGTACCGCAAGACCGGGCGCTGGGTCGAAGGGTTCTCGACACCCCGGTGTGACGGTATGATGGGCCGCAGCAGGCCATCCCTTTGACCACACGTTGATGCTCTGGAATAGGTTATGGTAACGGGAGTTACGTGCCGCAGTCAGGAGAACACGGATGTTACTGGACGCCGTTTTGGGTCGATTCCTTGAGCCGAGTCCGATGACGGTGGCGGTTCGCAGCACTTTGGAGTACGCCCTTGATGCGGATGCTCTGAACGCACTCTTCGACCAGACCGCCGGGCCACGCCAGGATCGACAACTTCTCTTCTCCACGTGCGTCGATCTGATGACCACGGTCGTCTGCCGCATCAAACCCAGCATTCACGCCGCGTACCAGGCCGACGACCACATCGGCGTCTCCGCCTCGGCCGTCTCCCGGCGTCTGGCCCGTGTCAGTACCAACGCCGGAGAGCAACTCGTCCGCCATACCGCAAAGGGGTTGGAACCGATCATCCGTCAGACGGGCTGGGCCAATCCCGACGTGCTGCCCGGTTACCGCGTCAAGGTTCTCGACGGCAACCACCTGGCCCACACCCAGAGGCGGATCAAACGGCTGCGGAACGTGATCGCCGGCCCGCTGCCTGGGCACTCCCTGGTGGTCCTCGACCCGGCCCTGGGGTTGGCACTGGATGTCGTCTGCTGTGAGGATGCTCACGCCCAAGAGCGAACTTTGCTTGGGCCGATCCTGGACACGGTCGCCCCGCGTGATGTGTGAGTTGCGGACCGAAATTTCTGCCCCACCGGACTGCTGTTTGGAATTGCCAAACGGAAGGGGTTCTTCGTGATTCGTCGGCATGCCACGACCCTGACGTGGGAACGCGAATCGGAGTGGAAACAGGTCGGGCGGACGGATACCGGAACACTGGCCGAGCAGACGATCTGGTTGCACAACCCGGATGGGACCGAGTTGGCCGTTCGGCGGGTGCGGTTGACACTCGACGAGCCGACCGAAGACGGTGACCTGGTGATCGAGTTATTGACGAACCTGCCGGCCGAGGTGACGTGCGTGTCGGTGGCCAAATTGTACCGGCGTCGGTGGACGGTGGAGGCTCTGTTCGGTCGATTGACGACGGTGCTGAAGTGCGAGGTGAACGCGTTGGGTTATCCGCCGGCGGCGTTGTTCGGGTTCTGCGTGGCGTGGGCGAGTAGCAACGTGTACGCGGGCGTGAAGGGTGCGTTGCGGAGTGCCCACGGGGTGGCGGTGACGGAGCGGGTGTCGGACTACCACCTGGCGCTGGAGGTGTCGAGTGTCTCGCGTGGCCTGGCGATTGCCGTGTCGGAACAAACGTGGTTGGAAATTGGGGGTCGGTCGGTGGAGCGGATGTCGTAGTGGCTGGTGAGTTTGGCGGAGCGGACCAAGTTGAGTCGGTATCCCAAGGCCAAGCGAGGACCGAAGAAACCCAAGACTCGCCGAACCCGATTCGCGGACAAGACACACATCGCCACCTCACGACTGCTCAACGATGAACAAACGGGACGTAGCGAAAGGGATGGCCGTGTACCCCCAAGCGGCTACCAACTCCCGGACCGATGGGAAGTCATACCCCTTATCCGCGCACCGGTGCTGCGGCTTCCTCTTCGTCGGCTCGGGGCGCTCGACGGGGATACTCTCCAGGGTCGCCTCGACCAGCCTCATATCGGGTCGGTTGGCCCCGGCCACCTCCAGACCCACCGGCACCCCACGGCCGTCGGTCAGAACCGACCGCTCGGTGCCGATCTTGGCCCGATCCGTGGGGTTCTTGCCCGTCTTTTTTCCCCCCGAGGGGCTTTGCAACAGAATTGCCTTGTTGAGACGCGGCAGGTCGAATTACCCCGGCGTTTGGCGTGTCCAGTCTCAATAAGACCCAATTCTGTTGCAAAGCCCCCCGAGGGGAGCCTCGGTCATGGCCCCGTCGAGGCTCTGCCCGTCCCATTCGATGCCGATCCGGTCGTCGTACTCGTGGAGGGCGGCCTGCCATAGTGTGCGAAACACGCCCCGCTTCTGCCACCGCTGGAAGTATCGGTGGAGGCTGCCGGAACCGAACTCGGGTGGGGCCGCCTTCCACTGGCATCCGGTCCGCAGGACGTAGAAGATGCCGTCGAGAACCCGACGCCGGGGCAAAGACGGTCGTCCGCCCTTGCGGGAACGCCGGACTCGGGGCAGGAGCGGTTTTGGGATAGGCTCTTAGGGCTTCTCGTCCTTCGGGGCGTCCTTGTCCCCTTCGCCCGGCGCTTTCTCCCCCGGCGGGGGCTCCTTCCCTGCGGTCGGGCCTTTGTCCTGCCCGCGCCCCGGTTGGGCCATCCATTTCTTGATCTCACCCGCCTCCGCGCGCAACTCCTCATCGGGGGACTCCGCCGCTTCCTTCAGCGCTGCCACCGGCTCGGCCTTCTGGCCAATCGGGTACGGGGTTCCCCGCACGGCGTAGACTAGAGCCACGGCCGCCCAACCGCGAACCTCCGCGCTCTCGTTCGTCAGTGCGGTCTCCAGACCCGGGATGGCTTCCTTGGTGCCGTGCCCTTCCTTCCCCATCCGGAGGAGCACCTTCGCCGCATCGAGGCGGCTCCGGTGGTCGGGGTTGCTCAACTGGTCGCCCCACTCGCTGACGTGCTTGCCCTCGTAAACCACCCCAGAGGGCCCGCGCGGCGGGGCCGAGGACCGGCCGCACCCGACGGATAACAAGAGGATGGCCGCCGAGCCGAGAAGCAGTAGTACCCTCATAACGCCTCGCGATGGTTCGGGGAATGGATGGAGGAGTGTATTGGGGCGAATTTACCGCGACCCGTCCCCGGTGGCAACAGGGAACCCGGCCGATTGTTCCAATCGGTCGGAGGTGAGCGCCTCGGCCGTACCCTGTCGGGGACGACCTCTTCCCCGCGTCACGGCTTTCGCGCCTCGACCGTTTCGAGCTTCGGTCGTCCTTGCATGGCGAGCCAGTAGCGGTCCACGGCCGAGGCGGTGTACTCCTGCACGCGCGGTTCGCCGCGAGCCCACTCGACCGTCACTCGCTCGACCTTGTCCGCCGTTCCCAGTCCGACCAAGATGCGCCGGTCGGCCGCAGTTAGGTAGCCCCCGCCGCCTTTCAGGAACCGCACTCGCTTCTGCCCGCCGACCTCCACCGTCACCTTCGCGCCGATCGGGTCGCGGTTCTCCGGGCAGGCGAGTTCCAGACCGAGCCAGTGGTGGTCGGTGCCCCGGTGCCGCAGCACGGCGACCGGCTCGTTCACGTGGCTGATGACGATGTCGGGGTGACCGTCGTTGTCGAGGTCGCCGACCGCCAAGGCGCGTCCGCGGTGGTCGGCGCGGAAGTAGTCGCCCCCCCGCGAAGTCGCCTCGGCGAACTTGCCGTTGCCGGTGTTCCGCAAGAGCACCGGTTTCTGCTTCAACCCCGCTCGGGAGGGGTGGCGGATGACGTGCCCGTTACTCACCACGATGTCCTCCCAACCGTCCTGATCGATGTCCACGAATGCGGTGCCGAACCCGACGTAATTCTGGCCGATGGCGGCGATGCCCGACGACTGGGTGCTGTAGCTGAACGTCAACCGGGCGCCGTCCGAGACGTTGCGGTACAGCGCGTGCAACTCCCCTTCGTAGTTGGTCACCCACAGAGACGGCCGGCCGCTGCCGTCGTAGTCGGTCGCGGCCACGCCCATGCTGCCGTTGGGTGTGCCGACCCCGTCCCGCGCCACCAGGCAGTCGAACCCCTTCTCCACAAACCGCAGCTTGCCGGGCGTGCTCTCGTTGACGTAGAGGAAGTTGTCCGTGGTGTCGTTGGCGACGTAAATCTCCGGCTTCCCGTCTCCGTTGAGATCCACCAAGAGTACCCCTAACCCCTTGCCGTAGTCGCGGTCCTCCCGCGGGGGGAAGCGGATGCCGGCCTCGGCCGTCACGTCGCGGAACTTGCGGCCCCCCTTGCCGTCGGGGACGTTGTGGTACAGCCGGTGCGGCACCGAGTCGAACTGCTTCGGCGGGCAGACGTCGCGCACCACGTTGGTGGTGTAGCCGTTGCACGCCGGGTTGTTCTGCCACGACCAGTTGGCGTACTGACACAGGAACAAGTCCGGGAAGCCGTCGCCGTCCAGGTCGCCGAAGGCGGCGCTGGTACTCCAGAAGTGCTGACCGTCCAGCAGGCCCACTTCTTTGGTCACGTCGCGAAACCTCCGGCCGCCCTTGCCGTCGGACTCGTTGTGGTAGAGGATTACCCGGCCGTAGCCGGTCACGAGCAGGTCCGGCCAGCCGTCGGCATCGTAGTCCCCGACGGCCACCCCGTGGGAGTAGACGAGTCCCTCGGTCGGCAGGCCGACCTCCGCCGTGACGTCCTTGAACTTCCAGTTGCCGAGGTTCTTATACAGGCGGTTGGGGTATCCCCGGATTTGCTTCTTGTCCGGCCCGTCGAAGTAACCGCCCCCGGTGACGAAGATGTCGAGCAGTCCGTCGCCATCGTAGTCGATGAGCGCGACGCCGCCGCCCAGCGACTCGAGGATGGCGTAATGGCCCGCCTCCTCGCCGTTGCGGTAGGTGAAGTCGATACCCGTCTGGCCGGTGACCTCCTCGTACCACGGCGGCCCTTCCTCTTCTTCCGCTCGCGGCGCGGCGGGCTTCTGTCGGAATCCGAGGACGACCGCGAAGGCCAGAAGGACGAGGGCCAAGGCGAGGAGGACGGCCCGCCCGCGGGGGAAGCGGTTTCGCAGAGAGAACATGGCGCAGCCTCGATTGTGAGGGGCTTTGCAACAGAATTGCTTTGTTGAGACGCGGCAGGTCGAATTACCCCGGCGTTTGGCGTGTCCAGTCTCAATAAGACCCAATTCTGTTGCAAAGCCATTATGACGGGGGAGAGTGGATTGTAAGCCGGGCGAACCCCGCTCGCAACGGCTTTGCCCAACGAATGCCCCGCCGCGACCAATCATAAGGACTTACGGCGATTCCAGAGGTCACGGATAAGGACTTACGGAATACTTGGGCAAAGCCGCCCGCAACGGGTGAGCAGCTCAATAGTTGGTGGTAAATGTGTTCACTTCGGTTTAGTTAGGAGTGACGCAGTGCAGCCATAAACCACTGACACTGAACACCTTACGGAAACTGGCTCAGTTGAAGACCATTCACCACAAGTGGCTAGTGGCGAATGACTTACGGCGATCTTCCCATCCAACTGCGTAACTCCTACCACCAGCTTCTGCCGCAGCGTCTCCTGCTGGAACGTCCGCAGCACCGTCTCCGCCGACACCGGCCGCTCGCCCGCCGGCCGCTGCCCGCGCCGCTGCCGCTTGCCCCGTGCCCGGCGCTGCTCGACGAACCGGCGCGCCCGGATCAGGGACTTCCCGCGCAGGTCGTTCCGCTCGTACGCCTCCTGGAGCGCCCGCCGCACACCCTCGTCGTCGGAGGTGGCGATGGCGACGCTCACCGGCATCTTCCAGCTCCTCGACCGCCGCAAGGAGCCGCTCCTCGCCGCGGTCGAGGAGCTGGAAGATGCCGCGCACATACGCCACATCGAGGTCCGTTTTGCGGGCGATCTCCGGCTGCGCGTACCCGCGGTCCTTCAGCCCCCGGATCTCGCGCACCAACTCGACCGCCGAGTGCTGCCGCCGGGCCAGGTTCTCCGCGAGGCTCATCAGGAGCAGATCCTCACGAGTGCCCGCGACGACGATCGCCGGGATCTCCACCTGCCCCAGGGCGCGGAACGCCTCCAGCCGCCCCTGCCCGCACACCAGGTCGTACCGCGGCTCGCCGTCCTTCGGCTCGGCCTCGGCCACCGTCACCGGGCGCTTGAGGCCGAGCTTGGCGATGTTGTCGGTGATCTGGGCGAACTTCTTCCGCCCCGGTTGCGGGGGTTGAGCACGTTGATCTGCGCGAGCGGGATCATCCGTACCTTGGGGTCGTGTCGGGCTCTCATGCGGCCTCCTCAATGGTGCGCCACGCGGCCAGCGCGGCGAAGTGGTCCAGGGTGTCGAACTGGTACGTGTCAAGGTGCGCGCCGTTGCACTCGCACAGCATGATGCGGGGCGCGATCAGGTCCATAACGGGCAACAGGTAATAGTCGGCGGGACGGGCGTTCTCGGCGTCCATGCGCACCAGAATGGTGACATCCGGCGCGACCCGCTGGTCGATCTGGACCAGCCACCGCAGCGCTCCCGCCGCGGTCCGCCGGCACCGGGACAGCACCACGGCGGCGGTGTACTCGCCGTTGATGACGAGTCGGTCGGTCGCCTCGTCGTGGGCAACGGTGGCCCCGACCTCGGCGAGCCGGCGCGTCAGATCCTCGACCAGGGACGGGTGCAGGGCGCGGATCGCGCGGTTGACCTCGACGTACCCGTAGTCGCGGGCCGGCTCGATTCCGGCCAGCCGGTAGGCCGACAATAGGCTCCCGAACCGCGCCCGGTACGCGGCGCTCGACGGCATGTTCTCGTCGGCGTCGATCGCACCGGCCGAAACCGTGGCGCTCGCCGCGCCGAGCCGCCGCAGGTGGGAGATCATGTCCTCGCTCGACACCCGGCGCGCCCGCTCGGCGAAGATGCCGCGGGCGACGAAGAAATCCTCGGCGCAGACGACAGGGTCGAACGCTTCGTCAGAGCGCACCCACATGTCCGGCGTGTTCCGCACCCGTCGCTTCTTGAGCTTGAAGGGGGTGCGGTTGTAGACGTTGTGGCCGATGTACTTCTCGTTGGTCAGCAGTTGCCGGGCGACGGCCCGCGTCCACGCCCGGCCCAGGTCGGTGCGCAGGCTGCGGTCGTTAAGCGCCGCGGCAATCTCGGCCTCGCGTTTACCTTCGCGAGTGAACTGCTCGTACACCCAGCGGACGACCTCCCGTTCCTCATCGGGACCGGGCGTGAGGATGACTCGATCCGTTTGCAGGCTCTTGCGCTCGCCGCGCGGGAGCACGGCCTTGTGTTCGCCGGCCTGGTTGATGAGCATCCGGCGCAACCCGTAGCCGGGCGGCCCGCCCTGGCGGTAGCCGAGTTCGATCAGCCTGCACTGGCCGCGGAACACCTTGGCCGACGGCTCGCGGCTGTACTCGCCGGCCATGGCCCGCTTGACGCTCTTGATGATGGTGGCGGTGGGACCGCCGTCGTTCTCGAACTGTTCGGCGCAGTAGTGCACCTCGATCCCGGCCCGGCGGCACTGGTACTCGTAGTACGCGCTCTCGTCGGCGTCCTGGAACCGGCCCCACCGGCTGATGTCGTAGACGAGGATCGCCTTGTAATCGGCCCGGCCGTTGTGGACGTCATCGATCATGGCCCGCAGACCGTCGCGGCCGGCGACGCTGAGCCCGCTGCGGCCCTCGTCGGCGTATGTGCGGACGACCTCGAACCCGCGCCGCTGGGCGTACTCGCGAACCGCGTCCTGCTGGTTGGACGTCGAATACTGCTGGTGCTCCGTGGACATCCGCACGTACTGCGCAGCTCGGACGAGCGGGGGCGCGGGTGTAGGGACGGTCGGCGTAGTGGTGCTGTCTGCCATGGTGGACGCCGGAGGGGGCGGGCGACGGTCGATCTGGAGGGATTATGGCGGGACGCTGTGGCACTGCGCGGGAGTTCCCTGTGGCATCCCTGTGGCAAGTTGCACCCTATTCGTGCCCGAACTGCAGCGCGTAGTGGCCCGGCGTCAGGCCGTTGATGGCCTCGGCCAGCTCCCCGAGCCCGGCGGCCCGGAGCCGCCGCCGCAGGTGCTTGACGACACTGCGGAGGGCGTCGTCGGAGCACACCCCGTCCCACACGTCGTC
>JAYUBA010000044.1:0-2781 GCA_043741075.1 Frigoriglobus sp. | reverse complement strand
CCCCGGCCACCCATGCCGCAGAGTGAAACGCGGAACGGCCCTGGTGAAGGCGGAACGTTACTCCGCCCGTAGCGCTTCCCCCCACCCGTCGGCGAAGCGCCGCCGACCTCCCCCTCAAGGGGGGAGGTCAAAGCCCAAAACCCAGCACCGCTCGCCGAGAACGCCCTCGCGTGGCACATTGTCTTTCTCCCTTCGGGCGGCGATAATCCCCACGGACCGCCTTCCCCTTACGGAGATCGCCATGCCCCGCCGGTCGTTACTCGTTTCGCTCGGTGTCCTGGTCGCGTGCCTCGCGGTCCTTCCCGGCTGCAAGAAGAAGAAGGTCGATGACAGCGGCGGCGGCGGCGGCGGCGGCGGCGGCGCGGGGGCGGCCGTCAGCTCCGACTACGTGCTGTTCGCCCAACTCAAGGCGAAGGACATCCGCGACAGCGCCCTCTTCGCGGAAGTCCAGCAGGCGATCACGAAGGCCGAGGGCAAGGCGGTGTGGGACAAAGTCGAGGGCGAGGCGAGCAAGGAGATGGGGTTCATGCCGACCGACATCGACACGGTCACGGTGTGCGTCACGGAGGTGCCGAACGAAGGCGAACCGAAGTTCGTCCTGATCGTCGCGTCCAGCAAACCCATCGACAAGGCGACCGCGTTCGGTTTGGGCGCGGACGCGAAGCCCGACGCCCGCGGGTTCTACACCAAGCGCGGGGACGGCCTGATCCACTTCCCGAACGCCAAGACCGTTGTGCTGCTCCACCCGGACCTGGCGCAGAAGTACCTCGACGGGTACGCCAAGAACCCGACCGGGTGGCCGCTGACGGCGGAGCTGTCGCGGGCCGCCGCCGGGCACACCGCGTTCGCCGTCGTGAACATCGACAAGCTGCCGGCCCCGCGGCAGAACGACCGCGAGATGCAGGAGTTCGCCCCGCTGCTCGCCGCCCGGAAGGTCACCGTCACGGCCGACCTGAAGGGGAAGGAACTGAGCGTCGGGGCGCGCGCCGGGTTCGCGGACGCGACGGCCGCCGGCAAGGCCAAGGATTCGGTTCAGGGGTTCGTCGCGCAAGCGGTCGGCGGGATCGAGAAGTTACTCGACGGGAAGCTCCCGCCCGACGCCGCCCCGTTCCTGCCGGCGATCAAGGAGGCCCAGCGGGCGATCAAGGCGGCGAAGGTCGAGGTGTCCGGGTCGGACGTGACCCTCGCGGGCAGCTACAAGGCGGACTTCGACATCGGCCAGATGGTCGCCGACGCCGTGAAGAAGTGGGGGGACGCGTCCGGCCGGATGAAAGCCTCGAACAACCTGAAGCAGATCGGGCTGGCGCTGCACAACTACCACGACACAATGGGCCGCGCCCCCGTCCACGGCGTCGGGGCGAACGGTGCGCTGCTCAAGAACGCGACCGACAAGCCGCTGCTCTCGTGGCGCGTCGCCATCCTGCCGTACATCGAGCAGGACAACCTGTACAAGCAGTTCAAGCACGACGAGCCGTGGGACAGCGCGACCAACAAGAAGCTCATCGAGCAGATGCCGAAGATCTTCGCGTCGGTGGAGAAGCCGGGCAAGGCGGGGTACACGCACCTCCAGATGGTCGTCGGGCCGAACGCGATGCAGCTTCCGAGCATCGCGATCAGCAACATCCCGGACGGCACGTCGAACACGGTCGCGGTGATCGAGGCGGCCGACCCGGTCATCTGGACCAAGCCGGACGACGTGATGCTCCCGGCGAAACTGGCCCCCGGCGCGCTGAAGAAGAAGTTCGGCGGGCAGTACCCGGGCGGGTTCAACGTGCTGATGTGGGACGGCTCGGTGCGGTTCGTGAAGGACACGATCAGCGAGCGCACCCTCGGTTTCGCGCTAAACCCGAACGACGGCCAGGTGCTCGGGTCGGACTGGTAAGGTTGTGTGGCTGGAGATTTTGGCGAGCGGCACCCGTGAGGGTGCCGATAGTTTCAGACACCGGCACCCTCACGGGTGCCGCTCGCCAAGAGCCAAAGGACGGCGCTGCCCATGTCCTACACCGTCATGCTCGACGCGTTCCACGGCCCGCTCGACCTGCTCCTCTACCTCGTCAAGCGGAACGAGGTGGACGTCCTCGACATCCCCATCGCCGTCCTCGCCGACCAGTTCCTCGTTTACGTCCTGGCGGTCAAGGAACTCGACATCGAGTTCGCGGGCGAGTTCCTGGTGATGGCCGCGACCCTGATGGAAATCAAGAGCCGGTCGCTGCTCCCGGCCGACGCGCAGGCCGCCACCGACGACGCGCCCGACCCGCGCCGCGAGCTGGTGCGGCAACTGCTCGAGTACCGCAAGTTCAAGGACGCGGCGGCGGCGCTGGAAGCGAAGGCCGAAGAGGCCGGGGCGCGGGTGGCCCGGCAGGAGCCGCCCGAACCGGCCGCCGACCGCGGGCCGAAGGTGCGTGCCGTCGAGTTGTGGGACTTGGTCAGCGCGTTCGCGCGCCTCATGCGCGAGACGCAGTCGCTTCAGCCAACTACGATCCTCGTAGACGACACGCCGCAGCACGTGTACGAGGCGCAGATTCGCGAGCGCGTGACCGCGGCCGGCGGGCGGCTCCCGTTCCTGGCCGCGTTCCTCCCGCCGTACTTCAAGGCCCGGCTGATCGGCATCTTCCTCGCGGTCCTCGAACTGATCCGCCACCGCGGGCTGGGTCTGGACCAACTCGAACCGGGCACCGAGATTTACCTCGTCGCGCTCCCCGCCGGGCCGCCGGAGGGCGAACCGGCCGCGCCCACAGAGTAGAGCATACGAGCAGGGATGTTGCGTCGAATCGAGCCGCG
>JAYUBA010000043.1:0-2781 GCA_043741075.1 Frigoriglobus sp. | reverse complement strand
CACGCCCCCGCTCGCCTTCCAACGGATCTTTCGTCGGCGCGCAGTGGAAGGCACAGTAGGCGAACACGCGCGGGAAGATCGGGATCGCGAACCGCATTGGAACCGGTCCGCGACCGATGAGCCGGCCGACGAGGGGAAGCCGGAACCGCAAGCGGTGCCAGCCGCGGGCCTGCCGCACGGCGGGTCGGTCGCAGAAGCTGCACCGCACGGCGGTTCCGTCGGGCAGCATGACCGCGGCCTCGCGCTGCTGCGCGTCGTGCTCGGCCATGTCTTCACGAGTCACGCCGCGGCGGTCGAGTTCCCCTTCCATCAGGTCGAGTGCGGCCGGTTCCATGCCCTCGCGGTACACGGTAACGCGGTCGAGCAACTCTTCCGTGTCCGCGCCGCGGATGTATTCGGCCACCCGCTTGAGGTCGAACTGCATTCGGCGTCTCCGACCGGAACGTCCGGCGGTTCGCGGGGTTCATCGGGGTAAGTGCTTGTGGTGCGGGCGTCCCGCCTGCTCTTCGCGATGCAGGCCAGAGGGCCGCACCACAAGAAGAAGCCGCTTCGGGCCGGGTTCGGGAACTCCGCCGCCCGCCGCCGCGTCTCACAGGGTGGACCAACGGCCCGGTCGCCGCCCGGAAAACGGTAGACCGACCCGCCGGTACTGGTCTACACTACAAGAACTTCGCACGCGCTTACAGCCCGACCGACGCCCCGACGCGTGCCGGAACACGTACCTCCCGCTCGACGGACCCTTGAGGGAAACCGGATGATCCGCCACACGTTCGTCGCCGGCCTCGCGGCCGGCATCCTCTGGGCGTCCGCCCACCTGTCGGCCGCCGACGACCCGAAGACGCCGGCCCCCGCGATGGGCGGCATCTCCCCGCAGACGCAGAAGATCAACGAGTTCATCGCCGCAGGGTGGGTGAAGGCGGACATCAAGAAGCCGGCCGATAAGGCGACCGACTACGAGTTCATGCGGCGCGCGTTCATCGACCTCCAGGGCCGCATCCCGACCACCGAAGAGATCATCGACTTCGAGCAGGACAAGGCGGCGAACAAGCGGGTGCGTCTGGTCACCCGGCTCCTGAACGACAAGAAGTACACGCCGAAGAAGGCGGGCGGGCAACCGGTCACCGAGGTGGCCGGGCTGAAGAAGGTGCCGATCGACTACTCGGCCCAGTACGCCAACAACTTCGCCGAACTGTGGTCCGTGTGGCTGCTCAGCCGCAGCGGGGTGGACGACATCTACCGCGAGCAGTTCTCGCTCTGGCTGGAGGAGCAGTTCGACAGCAACGTGCCGTACCGCGACTTCGTCACGGGCCTCATCACCGCGACCGGTAAGAGCAACGAGAACGGGGCCGTCCACTTCGTGTTCCGCCACCTCGGCGACCCGCTCCAGGCCGACACGAAGGGCCAGAAGGTCGATCTGGAGAAGTTCGGCAAGTACGACAACGTGCCCGTCACGTCGCGCGTCACCCGCATGTTCCTGGGCATCCAAACCCAGTGTACGCAGTGCCACGACCACCCGCAGGCGAAGGGGTGGGTGCAAACCGACTTCTGGGGCGTGAACGCGTTCTTCCGCCAGACCGAGAAGCGCGGCCAGCAGACGGCGATGGGCAAGAAGGGCGCCGCCGGCGTGGCGAACGCCGTCGAACTGCACGACGAGGCGTCGTGGAACAAGGACTCGATGGTCCTCTACGACCGCCGCGACGGCCGCCGCTCCGCGTCGTTCGCGGTGATGCTCAAGGACATCGTGCAGGCCGAGAAGGAAGAGAAGTCCACCAAGGTGCTGACCGGCAGCGGCGCGCAGGCGAACAAGACCCGGCGCCAGATCCTCGCCGAGTGGGTGCTCCAGCACGACAACTTCGAGAAGGCGTACGTGAACCGCATGTGGGGCCACCTGTTCGGCCGCGGCCTGCAAGCGGAGCCGACCGTGGACGACTTCAAGCGGGAGAACGAGGTCGTTCACCCCGAACTACTCGCGTACCTGGCCGAACAGTTCAAGCAGTACAACCACGACTCCAAGAAGCTCCTGGAGTGGGTCTGCACCAGCGACGTGTACCAACTGAGCCACGTGGCCTCGAAGGAGAAGGGCCTGACCGACGTGAAGTACGACCCGTACTTCGCCCGGATGCCGCTGAAGGCGCTGTCGCCGGAGGCGCTGTTCGAGTCGCTGTCACTCGCCACCCGCGCCCGCGCCCGCATGACCGACGAGGCGTACAAGGCGCTGAAGCGCACCTGGAACGGCAAGCTGGTCAAGCAGTTCGGCGACGACGAGGGGAACGAATCGAACTTCAACGGTACGATCGTCCAGGCGCTGTTGATGATGAACGGCAAGGACTTGAACGACCAGATCAAGTCGGACAAGACCAAGGGGCTGGTGGCGGACGTGGTCGCCAAGCACGGCGGGCGCGGCCCGGCCGGCATCTACGACGAACTGTTCCTGATGACGGTGAGCCGGCACCCGACCAAGGAGGAGGTGGCGAAACTGGAGGTGATCCGGTCGGGCAACGCGCGGATCAACCTCGGCTCGCCGCCCGCGCCCGGGCCGACCCCGAAGGGGCCGAAGCCGCCGGTCGGCACCGGCACCCCGGTGGCCGGCGCCAGCCCCACCGACGTGGCGTTCTACGAGGACGTGTTCTGGGCGCTGTTGAACACCAACGAGTTCATGCTCAACCACTAACGGCCGGCGCGTGAGCGAAGGCTCTAACCGACGGGGAACCCAGGTGGGTTCCCTGTCGCGTTTTGGTGGGGTCTTCGTCTTGGCCCTCTCCCCTTGCGGGAGAGGGTGGC
>JAYUBA010000042.1:0-2782 GCA_043741075.1 Frigoriglobus sp. | reverse complement strand
CCCCTCCGGGGCTAAGAATGCGCATTCTGCTTAAGCCCTGGAAGGGCGGCTGTCGGTAGCCAGGGTCGTGAGACCCTGGAACGGAACCGGCACCAACTGCGTAACACCTAACATTGGTTGTTTTTCTCTGGTCGTGTCTTCGTCCGCGTTCATCGTGCGGCTACTCTTCATCAACACATGTCACACGTCCCGCGCGGAGCGGTCGCGGCGCTTCACCAGCGTGACGCGGTTGCCCGTCGCGTTGTACCGCACCTCGTCCATGAACGTGCGCATGAGCAGCACCCCGCGCCCGCTCGGGCGCTCCAGGAACTCCGGGTCGGTCGGGTCGGGCAGCTTCGCCACGTCGAACCCCGGCCCCTGGTCGATGATGGCGAACGTGGCACTCGTGGTCGTGAGCCGGGCGGCGACGCGGACCCGCCGACCGGCGTACGGCTCCTGCGTGCGGCGCTCGCGCGCGAGTGTGTGGAACGCCTCGTCGCCGTTGGCCCGCAGGTCGGAACTGACTTCGAGGTTCCCGTGGTAGACGGCGTTCAGCAGCGCCTCTTCCAGCGCGATGCCGGCCCGCGTCGCCCCGGTCAGGTCGCACAGCCCCATTTCGATGAGGTCTTCGCGGAACTGCGACACCAGCGGCGGCACCAGTGCCGGATCGTTCTCCAATACGAACTGGGAACTACGCCGGGTCATGCCCTGAAGCACCCGGTACCGGCGGTGTTCGGCCTGCCCCACCGAGAGGACGCGATCCAGCACCGGCGTGAGGTCGTGCGCGAGCGCCTGCTTGGGCACGTAGTCGGCGGCCCCCGCCTTGAGCGCGGCCACGGCCACCCGCTCGCTCCCGCTACCGGTCATCAGCACGATCGGCACGAACGGGAACTGCTCCCGCACCTTCTGCACCAGCGTCAGCCCGTCCATCTTGGGCATGTTCATGTCGGTCAGCACGACGGCCGGCGGCGCCTTGGTGATCGCCTCCAGCGCCTCCTCGCCGTTGCGCGCGAACGTGACGCGCCACCCGCCGTGCTGGCCGAGGATGCGGCCGACGTACCGCTGCTCGAGCAGCGAGTCGTCCGCCACGAGGATGACGGGCAGGTCGTGCGCCGCGGGCGGGGCGGGGGCAATGGGTCCAGCCATGGGCGAAGACCTCGCGCGGGCAACGTAGGCACGGGGCGATGGGAACAGCGATGCGCGGATTCTAACAGATTCGCGCCCCGGTGGCGCTCCGCCGAAGGCGGCAATCCGCGCGGCACCCGGTGGCGCGCCCGCGAATCCGACACGGCGGCGTTCACCGGCGCGTCCCCGCGGTTAGACTAGCGGTCTACGGACGTGCGGACCGCGCGCCCGTAAGATGCCGGCCCGGCCGCGGGTACTACGGGAAGTCCGCGGGCGGCGCGCCGGTTGCCCCCGTATCGCAGTTCGACCTTTCCGCCGAGGGCTTCTTCATGCGCCGTGCCTCGCTCGCCGCCGTCGTGCTGGCCGCCGCGACCGGTCTGGCCGGGTGCCGCGGGTCCAAGCCCGCGCCCGCGCCGCCCCCGCCCCCGCGGGTCACCGTGGTCCGCCCCGCGACCGTGCCCGTGCGCGACTACTGGCTCTACAACGGGTACCTCGAACAGACCAAGGCCGCCGAGGTGCGGTCCAAGGTCCGCGGGTACCTCACGAAGGTCGAGTTCGTCGAGGGCACCGAGGTCGCGGCCGGCGACCCGCTGTACGCGATCGACAAGGTCGAGTTCAACACCGCGGTCCGGAAGGCCGACGCCGAGGAGAAGAAGGCCGCGGCCGAGATCGAGAACTGGAAGGCCCAGATCGTGCAGGCCGAGGCCGACCTGACCCGCATCACCACCGCGGTCAACAGCGGGGCCGAGTCGAAGACCGAACTGGACAAGGCGAAGGCGACGCGCGACGTGCGGGTCGCCGAGCGGGACGCCGCGAAGGCCAACCGCGAGGCCGCCTTCGAGGCGCTGCACTCGGCCAAGATTCAGCTCGGGTACACCGACATCAAGGCGAAGATCGGCGGCCGGATCAGCCGCACGATGGTGGACGAGGGCACCCTCATTCAGGCCGACACCACGCTCCTCACCACCATCCTGAAAGTGGACGAACTGTACGTGTACTTCGACGCGCCGGAGGCGGACCTGATCGCGTACCAGCAGTCGGTGATCGCACGCGGTGAGGGGAGTTGGGTTCATCGGATGTTCGCAGCGGTGGAGACAGACCTGGTCGAGTACCAGCAGGCGGTGGTCGCACGCGGTGAGGGGAGTTGGATTGATCGGATGGTCGCGGAGTTGTACTCGATCACCCGGAAAATCCCGGTTGAGGTCGGGGTGACGAAGGAGGACGGTTACCCGCACGTCGGCAAGATCGACTTCCGCGAGAACAAGGTGGAAGCGGCGACGGGCACGATCCGCATCCGCGGCAAGATCGACAACCCGCTCCTGGCGAACAACGTGCGCCTGCTGTTCCCCGGCATGTACGCCCGCGTGCGGGTGCCCAAGGGTGACGAGGCGCCGCAACTGGCGCTGCCCGAAGACTGCCTCCTGAGCGGGCAGGAGGGGCGATACGTGTACGTCGTCGCCGCCGACGGCAAGGTGGAGAAGCGGGTCGTGACCGTCGGGGCGGTCGTGTGGAAGGCGGTCGCGCCGGTGCCCGGCCCGCCGCCGCCGGGGTGGGTCGCGGTGAACCCGTCCCCCGCGCCGGCAGTTGAAGGTCAACCGCCGATCCCGACGCGGCGGCCGATCAAGTCCGTCGTCGCGGTCACGTTCCACAAGCGGTTGGAGCCTGACGAACGCGTCAT
>JAYUBA010000041.1:0-2783 GCA_043741075.1 Frigoriglobus sp. | reverse complement strand
TCCTTGTGGACCGCGTACGCGTCGTGCGCGGCCTTGTCGGCGAACACGAGGTGCAGGGCCACGTCCCAGTCGCGGTCGTTCACGTCGCGCTTGAAGTCGTCGGCGACGGCGCCCGCGGAGTAGAACACCACGCCGTCGTGGTCCGCGAGGTACTTGTCGCACGCGGCCACGAGTTTCTGGCGGTTCTCCGGCGTGGCGTCCTTCAGCTTGAAGTAGACCATGTGGCCGATGAGCGGCCCGGCCGGCTTCTTGTCCTCGGCGGGCGCGAACGAGGCGCAAAAGGCGACGAGCGCGGCGGCGGTGCAGGTACGGAACATCGGGGAACCTTCGGTGGTGAAGTGGGACAGGCCGGGAGGCCTGTCCTACGAGGCGGGGCGCGGGCCGGCGGCACGCGGCAGCGCGGCGAAGCGGCCCGCCGAGGGCGAGAGGTACTTCGCCACCCACGCGGCGGCCGTCTCCGCGTCCCAGCCGGCGGCCGGGTCGAAGCTCACGGCCGCGGTGAACGCGCACGGCCCGGTGCCGGCGACCTTCTCCCGCACGCCCGGTTCCAGGTCGATCCACACCGCATCGGGGCCGTCGGCGGCGGGCCAACCGGCGGTGATCGCGTCGGCCGCGTTGACCCAGACGAGATCGCCGCACGGCCGCAACAGCACCTCGCCGAGTTCGTGGAACAGGAAGGTTTTGGCGACCGTCACGGCCGTCGCGAGCGGGAACGCGATCTCCGCGAGGAGCGGGTCGCCGTCGAAGGAGGTGAACCGGAGTTCGATCTCCGGGCGGTCGGCGAGCGGCTCGCGGGTCGTGCCGCGGCGCTGGTCGGGCGTGAGGTGCGCGAGCCGGCAGACGAGCCGGTCGCCCTCGACCGCCCACGGCTCGCGGTCGAGCAGTTTCGCCAACCGCACGACGAACGGCGGCTCCACCGGGCGGCCGTTGCGCGCCGGCCGCGGTGCCCCGTTGAGGGGCGTGCGGTCCTCACGCGGGAGCACTTCGCCCACGAGAACCCACCGCTCGGCCAGTCGCGAGAGCGGGGGGAACGCCGATTCCGGCAACTCTTCGGCCCGGTCCAGCAGGAGCAATCCGAACGGCGGGTCGTCGGGCAGGGCGGCGAACACCGGGTCGGTGCCGAGGCAGTTGGGGACGCCGACGACGACGCGGGCTTCGGCGACGGCGCGGGCGATCTCCTCCGGCGCGGCCCGCGCCACTTCGGCGGCCCGCTCGCGGGCGGCGGCGAGTTGCCGCTCGGCGGTCGCGTGGTCCTCGCCCGGCACCGCGGCGGAAATGACCGCGTTCAGCGCGGCGGCTTCGGCCCGTGCGCGCGACCGCTCGTCCCCGACGGCGGCGAGGGCCGACGCGCTCGCGGCGCGGCGGGTCGCCACCTCGGCCGCGACGAGCGTCTCGCGCCCGGCCGCGAACGCGGACGCCTCGGCGTCGGCCTGCGCTTGAAGGTCGGCCCGCCGCGCCGCCCGCGCGGCAACCACTTCTTCGAGCGCGTGAAGTTGCTTCTCCAGGTCGGCCGGGTCCGGGGCGCCGGGCTTCGGCTTGCCGCCGAACAGCCGCGACAGCAGCCCCGGCTTGCGCACCGCCTCCGCGTGCTGCTCCCTCAGGTTCGCCAGCGCCGCGGCCTTGTCCGCGTGGTCGGCGGTGGCGGCGTGCAGGTCGGCCGTCCGGCGGGCGGTCGCGGCGGCGTGGTCGGTCGCGAGTTCGGCGAGCGCGGCGGCTAAGGGCGTGTCCGTCTCGGCCCGCACCTCGTGCTCCACCCGGTCGCGGCGGGCGGCGTGATCCGCGAGGTCCGCGTCCAACTGCCCCGACCGGTCGTGTACCTCGGCCAGCCGGGCGACGGCCTTCGCGACGACGGCGAACGCGGCCACCCGCTGCTCGGCCGCGGCGACGGCGGACGCGGCCTCCCGCCGCGCCTGCTCGGCGCGGGCGGTGCCCACGGCGGCGGACGTGGCCTTACTCACCAGCGGCGACGGGCGGAGCGGGTTCTCGTCGTCGGCCAGCGCGCGGAGGACCGGGACGCCGCACCGGAGCAACCGCTCGGCGACGCGGTCGGCCGCGGCCGGGTTGGGCGACAGGATCAGCACGCGGTCGGCCGCGGCGGACCGGGCGATGTCCACGATGACGCGCTCGCCGGCGACCGGGTCGGCGTGGACGACGAACAGGTCGCGGCACCCGGCGGCGCGGGCGACGGCGGCGTGTTCGGCCGCGGTGCGGTCGCCGGGCGGGAGCGGAGCGGCCGGGACGGCGGGGAACGGGAAGTCGCCGGCGAACAGGCGGGCCAGCCACGCGCGGCCGGGGTCGGCGGGCGGGGTGCGGGGCAGCGGACGTGTGGCGATCATCGCGGACATCAACGAACCGTTACCTTGGTGAGTGGGGACAGGGGGCGCGGGGTCCGCCGCGAGCGGCCGAGGGGCCGGCGGGGCGGCGGACGGGGCGTGCGGTTCCCGGTCGGTCATTCCGACACCCTGACTGACACCGGCGCGGTCATCGGCGGTCGCTCTCGTCGGCGTCGTGGGTCAGTCGCCCGGCGACCGGAGGGGAGACGGGGCACCCTGGGCGACTTGCGCCCGCCCCGGCACACCGGAGCGCCCGGTCGGCGGTACGGATTCGCAAACTTGCCAAGAGTATAGACGCCCGTTGCCGGGGAAGCTATTGCACACGCAAATTTCATTCGCACTCGTACCAGAGCCAAACCGGGGGTGCCGGCTTCTTTGGCCCTCTCCCCTTGCGGGAGAGGGTGGTCGGCGCTTCGCCGACCGGGTGAGGGGTGAACCTCCGCGCCAGAA
>JAYUBA010000040.1:0-2783 GCA_043741075.1 Frigoriglobus sp. | reverse complement strand
GGCGTGCCAGTTCCGGCAAGACGGTTTCCTCTCGCCCGCGGGGTCGCTACACTGTCCACCTGATCGCCCGACCGGCAGGCGGTGCGGGGGTCAGTCAGTTTCAGGAGGAAGCATCATGAAGCGGTTCCTGTGCGCGGTCGCCGCGTTCGCGCTGTTCGCCGCGGTCGGCGTCGCCGAAGACCAGCCGACCACCCCGCCGACGGTCGCGTCCGGCGCGCCGGTCGTCGAGTACGCCCCGGCCGCGTCGGCCACCACGGCCGCCCCGGCCCGCCGCGGGCTGTTCGGCCGGCTCCGCAATCGCAACACGAGTCCGATGAGCTACTCGACCCCGGCGACGGTCCCGATGACGAGCGCGGTCCCGATGCCGAGCGCCCCGACGCCGATGCCGCCGGTCGCCCCGCAGCCGATGCCGACCATCCGGCCGACCGGCGGCGCGACGGTCACCCCGGACGGCATCGTCCTCGTCGGCGGCACCGCGAGCGGCGCCACGATGACGGCGGGCTACACCGAGCCGAAGCCGGCGCGGCGCGGACTGTTCGGTCGGCTCCGCAACCGCTAACCGGTTCACGCACGCACGCGACGCCGGGGCCGCACTGTTCGAGGTGCGGCGCCCGGCGTTTCTTCGCGCCCACTCACTCCGGGTTCCTCATGTCGCTCCCGCTCCTGCTCCGCAACGGCCGCGTCATCGACCCGTCGCGCGAATTCGATCAAGTCACCGACCTGTGGCTGGCCGACGGCCTCGTCGCCGGCACCGGCGCGCGCCCGGCGTGGGTCACCGGCGACGTGAAGACCCTCGACTGCACCGGGCTGATCGTCTCGCCCGGCCTGATCGACATGCACGTTCACCTGCGCGAACCGGGCCGCGAGGAGGACGAGACCATCGCCACGGGCACCGAAGCGGCGGTCGCGGGCGGCGTCACGTCGGTCGCGTGTATGCCGAACACGGAGCCGGCGCTCGACACGCGCATGGCCGTCGAGTTCGTGGTTCATCAGGCGGAGCGGGCCGGCTTCTGCAACGTGTTCCCCATCGGCGCGGTCACCAAGAACCGCGAGGGGAAGGAACTGGCCGAACTCGGCGGGCTGGCCGAAGGCGGCGCGGTCGCGTTCACCGACGACGGCGCCCCGGTGTACTCCGCGGAGATCATGCGGCGGGCGCTCGAGTACTGCAAGATGTTCGGCAAGGCGGTGCTGGTTCACGCCGAAATCCTCGAACTCACGCAGGGCGGCGTGATGAACGAGGGGTTCGTGAGTATGCAACTCGGCCTCCGCGGGATGCCGGGCGTGGCCGAAGACATCATGATCTACCGCGACATCGTGCTCGCGGAGCTGACCGGCGGGAAGGTTCACATCCTGCACGTCTCGACGGCCGGCGGCGTCGATCTGATCCGCCAGGGGCGCAAGAAGGCGGACGCGCTGAAGGCCGCCGGGAAGCCGGACTTCTGGATCAGCGGCGAGGCGTGCCCGCACCACTTCATCCTGACGGACGAGTCGTTGCTGACCTTCGACAGCAACTACAAGATGTCGCCGCCGCTGCGCACCGAGGCCGACCGCCTCGCCATACTGGAAGGGCTGAAAGACGACACGCTGACGGTGCTGGCGACCGACCACGCCCCGCACGCGCCGGAGAAGAAGGAGCGGGAACTCGACCAGGCGCCGAACGGCATCCTCGGCCTGGAGACGTTCCTGCCGCTGTGCGTGACACACCTGATCGAGCCGGGTCACTTAACGTGGCCGAAAATGCTGGCGAAGATGACGTGCAACCCGGCGGCGGTGCTGGGCATCGACCGCGGCACGTTGCAACAGGGCCGCCCGGCCGACGTGACCGTGATCGACCCGAAGGCGAAGTGGACGATTGATAAGGGCGCGTCGAAGTCGAAGAGCCGGAACACGCCGTTCCACGGTGTCGAAGTGACCGGCCGCGCGGTTGTCACCATCGTCGGCGGCGCGGTGAAGATGTCCCGCTTGGGGTAACGCGATGACGGAACGAGAGTGGCTCAACGAGACCGACCCGCAGAAGCTAGTCAGCTTCGTCGGTCGGTTTCGACCGAGCGAACGGAAACTTCGACACTACGCGACGGCCGGGTGCCGCCGCATCTGGCATTTACTACGGGACGAGCGGAGCAGAACCGCTGTTGAGGTGGCCGAACAGTTCGCTGACGGTCGTGCCACTGAGGACGCGCGCGAACGGGCCTGGACCGCCGCGGACGAGGCCACCACCGACGTCTGGCTCGCGACGGAGGAGAACGAACGCGGCCAAGTGAGCAACTGGGATTCGGCGAACATGTCCGTGACCGCCGCGAGCAACGCCGTTGGGCCGCCCGAGGATTTCGTCGGCCCGAAAGCGGAACTGTTCTACCTCGCCGCGAATCCGATCGAGGCGAGGATGTTGGAGGTACTGGAGCAGGGCCATAACGCCGATGCGACCGTCGCTGCCGAACGGGTCATTCATCTCGGTCTGCTCCGCGACATCTTCGGGAACCCGTTCCGCCCGGTCTCGCTCGATCCCGCGTGGCTCACGTCGGACGTGCTGGCACTGGCCCGCGGCATCTACGACGAGCGCGCGTTCGACCGCACGCCGATCCTCGCGGACGCGCTCCAAGACGCGGGGTGCGACAACGACGACGTGCTGAACCACTGCCGCGGCGACGGGCCGCATGTGCGCGGGTGCTGGGCGGTCGATCTACTCTTGGGGAAGGCGTAGGCCGGTTTTGCAGCCGCGGAGCGGTGACCGGTGTCGCGGCCCCGTCGTGGCGCACGCGGCCCGCGTGCGTTTACGAAGAGCA
>JAYUBA010000039.1:0-9142 GCA_043741075.1 Frigoriglobus sp. | reverse complement strand
AAGGGGGAGACAGAACTGTCTTCCTCCCCCTTCCCTTCAGGGAGGGGGGCCGGGGGGGTAGGTTCCTGTGAGCGCAGCCACCCCATCGCCGCCAACTCCGCGAACGCCTTCCACATGCCGATGAGGC
Organism: Frigoriglobus sp.; assembly: GCA_043741075.1. Lineage (GTDB taxonomy): Bacteria > Planctomycetota > Planctomycetia > Gemmatales > Gemmataceae > Gemmata. Next base: position 9,015 of record JAYUBA010000039.1, on the reverse strand, counting down.
CGGTGCCGCCGCCGGTGGGATAGAAGATCACGTCCGGCAGCGTCCAGTTCATCTGCTCGGCCAGCTCCAACCCCATCGTCTTCTTGCCCTCGAGCCGGTACGGCTCCTTCAGCGTGGAGAGGTCGAACCACCCCATGCGCTCGGCCCCGTCCTTCACGATCTTGCCGCAGTCGTTGATGAGGCCGTTCACGCGGAACGCTTTCGCGCCGTACAGGGCCGCCTCGAACTGGTTCACGACGGGCGTGTCGTGGGGCATGAACACGAAGCACTCGATGCCGGCGCGGGCGGCGTAGGCGGCGGCGGCCCCGCCCGCGTTGCCGGCCGTCGGCAGCGCGACCCGCGTCACGCCCAGCCACTTCGCCACGCTCACCGCCGCGGCCATCCCGCGGCTCTTGAAGCTGCCCGTCGGCAGTTGCGATTCGTCCTTCACGAACAGTTGCGACAGGCCGAGTTGCTTGCCGAGTCGGGGGCAGTGGAGCAGGGGAGTCATGCCCTCGCCGAGCGTGACCGGTTCCACATCGAGCGGAAGCGGGAGCAGTTCGCGGTAGCGCCACAGGGAAGGGGGCCGCGTCGCGATCTCCGCCGGGGTGACCGCCGCCCCGATCTTGTCGAGGTGGTATCGCACCCAGATGGGGCGGCCGTTGTGCGTGTTCGCGAGCGTGCCGAACGGGAGCACGGTGCCGTCGATGGCGGCTTCCAGGTGCGAAACGTAGTGGTTCATGGCGTTCATTTAACGAAGAACGCCCGCGGGCGGCGTCCGCGGTGCCGCTACGGCTTGGGGATCGCGTTCAAGTCCCAGAGTAGCACGGTGGTGTCGGCCGACCCGGAGGCGAGCGTCTTGCCGTCGGCAGAGAAGGCGAGCGCCGTGACCGGGCCGCGGTGGCCGGCGAACGTGTGGAGCGCCTTTCCCGACGGCCAGTCGTACACGCGGACGCCGAATACGTCGGGTTCGTCCGTTGCGACGCCGAACGCGAACCGCTTGCCGTCCGGGCCGAACACGACCGCGCCGCCGTGTTCCCCGCGGCCGGCGGTCTCGATCTCGTCCCCGCCGCGGCCGTCTTCGTAGTTGAACGCCCGGAGCCGCCCGGCCCCGGACGACACCAGCGCCGTCGTCTCGCTGGCCGCGGCCACGAACAGCGCCCCGCTCGCCTTGTGGTCCTCGACGTCGCCGAGTTTCTTGCCCGTCTTCAGGTCGTACCCGGTTACCACCAGCACCGTTTGATCCGCAAGGGCGCTCTGGGCGTACCGGGCGACGATCAGCCGATCGCCGGACGGGCTGATCGCTGCGGTCGGCGGGAGGCCGGGGCCGATCGCGAGTTCCACCTCGATCACCTTCTTGCGGGCGGTCAGGTCCCAGACGATGACCGTCCCGTTCGGGTTCTTCCGCGCGTCGAACGGGACGGCCACGGTGACGGCGCGGGCGGCATCGGCGGACGGGATGGTGTAGGTGGTAAACCCGACGGACGTGCCGCGCGGGATGGCGAAGAGTTCCGCCCCGGTCGTCAGGTCGAACACCGCGGCCGGGCCGCCGGCGGTGACGGCAGTGACGGCGCGAGAGGCGTCCGGGGCGAGGTTCAGGACGAGACGGGGCTGGAGGCCCGCGGCCCGGCTCGGGCGTACCGTCACCGCGCCGGCGGGCTTACCGGTGGCCGCGTCCCACTTCACCACGCGGCCGTCCAGCCCGGCCGTGACGATCTGCTTGCCCCCGTCGGCGAACCCGATGCTCCTGATACCGGCGGTGTGTTCGGCGAGCGGAGTGAGGAATTTACCCGACGGCGCTTCCCACGCGACGGCCGCGGCACCGAAAGCCCCCCACGCGACCACCCGGTCGTTACCCGCGAACGCCAACCCGTGCGCCGCGTGGGTCGGGAGTTCGGTCGGCGGTTCGGTCGGCGCGAGCGGCTTGCCGTCGGCCGTCGCCCACCGCTGGATCGCCCCGTCGGTCGCGACCGCGGCCAGCGCCGTGCCGTCGGGCGAGAACGCGACCCGCAGCCCCTGCCCGGTGCGGCCGAGGAGCGTCGCCTTCGGTTTCTGGGCTTTCACGTCCCACAGATCGACCGGGCCGTCGGCGCAACCGGCCGCGAGCAGCGTGCCGTCGGGCGAGAACGCGCACGCCGTGATCTGGAACCCGCCGGGCGAGACGCGAGCCTTGAACAGTTCCTTCTTCTCGCCGATGTTCCAAATCTGGATGGTGCGGCCGGAGTCATCGTCTTTCGCGCCGGGTGGAACGAACGGAGCGGTGGTCGTGCCGCGGGTGGCGAGCAGCTTGCCATCGGCGGAGAGTACCGGAAGCGCGCCGCCCTTCTGGAGTGTCTCGAACCGCTCAAGGACCGTGCCCTTGTCCACGTCCCAGACGAGGACTTCGCTCGTGTTGGCCTTCAGGTTCGTCACGCCCTGCGCGAGTACCTTCCCGTCGCCGGACAGCGCGACGTGCGGCCCGGTGGAGGTAGCAAAGGTGCCGAACCCGGCCGGCGGCTTCAGTTCCTGGATCGCCTTGCCCGTGACCGTGTCGCGGACGGTGAGGATGCCGGTGTGCGCGACGACCGCCCGCGTGCCGTCGCCCGAAACGACCACATGCCCGCCGGCACCGCCGCCGCCCTTGCCGCCGCCGAGCAGCTTGCCGGTAGACGCGTCGAACCGGCGGAAGCCCAGTTGCGCGTCGGGGATCAGGAACGTCTTGTACTCCGGCGGCAGCAGGGCACCGGTCGGCGACACGCGGTAGGCGGGCCGGTCGCTGCCGAGGCGGAGCTTCGCCCCCTTCGGCAGCGGATTGTCGCCGGGCGGCTCGGCCGCGACCGACACCCGGACGCAGAGGAACGCGACCGCGGCCAGGAATGTGTAGCGGAGAGGTCTCACGCGAAGCTCCTTCAACGGGCGGCGACTCCGCTTCAGCATACCCACGGGTTCGTCCGGGTCTACGTTTCACGTTGTAACAACAGCGCCGGCGCAAGCGAGCGCTGCCGCGATTGCCGCGCACAGGGGGCTTACGCCCCCCGCTCAGGGAGCCGAGCGCCCGAAGACCGCGATCACCGCCGAGAACGACAGGCTGGGTACGACGGACCGGCCACCCACTATTGCGCAGCGACGCTACTTCTTCGCCGGGATCAGCTCCAGCGCCAGCAGCTTCCCCTTGCCGCGGACGTACACCAGGCCGTTGCTCACCACGGGCGCGGCCCAGCACGGGTACTCCAGCCCCGGCACCTCGTACTTCGACACCTCTTCGTACTTCGTCGAATTCACCTTGAGCAGCGCCAACTCGCCGTACTCGCCCATACTGATGAGGTGGCCGTCCACCAGCGTGAGGTTGCACCGCTTGGTGCGCTTCTTGATCCACTTCACCTCGCCGGTCGCGAGTTCGACGCACCGGATGTCCCCGTCCTCGGTGTGCCGGCCGCTGCTCCCGTACACGAACCCCCCGACGTGGATCGGCGTGTTCCAGTGGCACGCGAGCGACTTGTCCCCCGCGTCGTTCTCCTTGTCGGTCCAAACTTCCTTCGGCTTGCCGCCCTTCAGGTCGATGAACGCGCTGCCCCCGCCGTAGCACTCGGTGAGCAGAATCTTGTCGCCCACGACGACGGGGTTGCTCGCGTTCACGCTCTCTTCGACCTTCGCGCGCCACGCGTAGTGGAACTCCGTTTTCCCGGTCTGCGGGTCGAAGCCCATGAGGCTGCCGCGGGCGAAGTACAGGCCGGTCTTCTTGCCGTTGATGGTCGCGATGACCGGGCTGGCGTAGCTCGCGAGTTCGTCGCCGGCCGCGTACTTCACCGCGCCCGTCTTCTTGTCGAACGCGACCAGCGCCGTGCCGTTCGGCTTGGCCTCGCGGAGGTCCAGGGGCCGCGGCCCCTTCGCGCTCCCGCCGACCGGCAGGATGAGCAGGTCGCCGTCGATCACCGGCACGCTGCCGGCCCCGAAGAAGTTCTGGTGGAAGAAGTACTTCGCCTTGGTATCGACCTTCCACACCTCCTTGCCGGTCGCCGCGCTCACGCAGCACAGCACGCCGTCGGGGCCGTAAAGGTACACGCGGTCGCCGTCCACGACCGGGCACGCGCGCGGGCCGGGGTCGTAGTTGTAGCGGTCCACGTACTCGGTGGGGTACTCGTACTTCCACAGGAACTTGCCGGTGTCGGCCTCGCGCGCGGTGAGCCGAATGGTGTCCTCGAACCGGTCGGCGTGGAACAGCTTGCCGCCGGCGGTGACCGGCGGGGCGAACCCGACGCCGAGTTCGCACTCCCACACCTTCTTCAGCCCCTTCGCGGGCCACGGGGCGATGATCCCCTTTTCGGCCGAAACCCCGTCGTGGGTCGGGCCGAGGAACGTGGGCCAGTCGGCCGCGCCCGGCGCCGCGGGTCGGGGCACCGCGGGCGGCAGCGGTGGTTCGGCTTCAACGGGTGCCGCGACCGGCTTGGGAGCGTCGGTACACGAAAGGGTGACCGCGGCGGCGAACGCGAGCGGAAGGGCGCTGAGGTAACGCGGCATGGGTCGCGGCTCCGGTGAGGGAGAGTTGAGCGTACCGCGTCCGGCGCTCAACAGCAACCGTTGACCGGCTCCCGCGAAGACCCACCCCCGGCCCCTCCCTGAAGGGAGGGGAGCAAGATAAGGCCGACAGGTCTTGCTCCACAGCCATGGAGCAGCAGTTGGCCGACCTGGGCGAGGGAGGGGAGCAAGATAAGGCCGACAGGTCTTGCTCCCCTTCCCTGCAGGGAGGGGGTTGGGGGGTGGGTTCCTCTAACGCCCGCCGACGTTCAACCCGCCCTCGAAGCCGGGGAACGGAACCACCACGGCCGGCGGAACCTTCAGCCGGGCGGTGTCGAAGACGTGGACCGGGCTGTCCTTCAGCCCGCTGCCGGGGCCGGTGACGACGTGGTTCCGGGCGCTCACCGCGACCCGCACGCCGCCCCTGTACCGCTCGTCGTAGGCGAACCACTCGGCCAGCGGCTTCCCTTTCACGTCGAAGACGCGGACGAGCGGGAGCGTCCCGGCGTCGAGGCCGATCACCGGGTTCGCCTGCCCGTTGCCGGTGAAGTCGGCGGCGGCGACGAACGCGCCCCCGCGGTACTTGTTGTCCACCGCGTGGAACTCGGCCAGCACCGACGCGTCCTTCCCGCTGAACACCTTGACCGTGGTGACCGCGTTGCCGGGGCCGTTCACCGTGAGCAGGTCGGGCAGGCCGTCGCCGTCCACGTCGCCCCACGCGATCCGCACGCCGCCGGTCGTCGCCTTCGGGTCGTGCGCGAAGAAGCTGCTGATCTCCTTCCCCTGCGCCAGGTCGAACACCTTGATGTGGTTCGACCCGTCGGCGGTCACCGCGATGAGCGCCTTGCCGTCCTTCGTGAGGTCGGTGCCGCACGCCTGGAGGGCGGCCTTCGAGCCGGGGAACGGGACGAACTCGACGAGCAGGTGCAGGTCGCGGCCGTCGTACACCTTGATGGGCAGCCCGACGGGCAGCCGCGACGGGCCGGGGGAGACGATCAGGTCCGGCACCCCGTCCCCGTTCAGGTCGGCCAGGTCCACCCGCGCGCCGCCGTCGAACGTCTTGTCGTACGCGAAGAACGCGTAAGCGATCGTCCCCTTCTCGTCGGAGTAGACGTTCACCTGCGGGCTTCCGCCGGGTCCGGCCCCGACGGCGAACGCGAACGTCTTCGCGACCGGGAGCCGCGGGTCGGTGCCGGCGGGGAACGGCGGCAGGTTGAAGACCGCGCCCGCGCGGCGGTGCAGTCCGTCCACCTTCACCGCCTGCGCCAGCACGGCCGGCGGCAGCCCGCGCACGCGGCCGAGCAGCGCCACCGCTTCCGCCCACCGCTCGCCCATCGCGGCGTAGGCTCGCTTGACGAGGTCGGCGTCGGCGTCGTCGCGGACGCGGCGGGCGAGGAACCGCGCCTCCCGCGCGTACGCCCCCAGCGCGCGGTCGAGCGCGCGGTCGTTGGCGATCTGATCGGCGGAGAGGTTGCGCAGGTCTTCGGTGTTGTCGTCGATGGCGTCGCCGAGCCGGATCAGCCGCCGCTTGAGCCGGGCCGGGTCGTTGTCGCCGGTGCCGAGGGCGGTGGCGAGTTGGTGGTACGCGGAGTCCGCGCGGCCGAGCGCGGGTGCGGCGGCCAGCTTCGCCGCCGGGTGCTGGTTGATCGTCGCGATCAGACCGTTCAGCGCCTTGTCCACGTCCCCGAACGCCGCGTACAGCTTGTCTTTCGGCGCGCCGCGGCGCACGAGTTGATCCAGTTCCGCCGTCTCGCGGATCGCGTTATCGGCCTGCGCGTTGACCGCGGCCCGCGCCGCCGGTGCCAGCTTCGCGGACGCCACCTCGGCCTTCGCCGCTTCCAGATCGAGCGCCAATTGCCCCGTCCAGCGGGTGACGGACGACTGGTAAAACTGCCCCGGCGTGGCGCCGAACTGCTTGAACTGGATGATCCCCGGCGCTTTCCCCGGCTGGGCGGTCGCCGCCGCGGACGCCACCAGTAGAAGGGTCAGCGCCGCCCCGAACCCGATTCGCGTCATGATGCACCTCACACACGGAGAGCGACGGGCGCACGGCCTGCGCGCCTTCGCGACGATTGTACTGCCCCCCGAACACGCCCGCCCCGCCCGCTTGCGCGAAAACGTCGGAGGGCGACTTCTGCCCCTCTCCCCTTGCGGGAGAGGGTGGCGGCGCTTCGCCGACGGGTGAGGGGGCGCTGAGCGACTCCAAGAACGTGAAGCTATCTTGAGGCGCGGAGGTTTACCCCTCACCCGGCTCGAAGACTCGCCACCCTCTCCCGCAAGGGGAGAGGGCAAAGACACACCTCGGTCCGCTTGCGCGAAAACGTCGCCCGCGACCGGTCCACTTCTACAATTCGCCTCATCCCACCCGAAGTGAGGTTCCGCATGGTCCGCGCGCGTCAGGCCGTTATCACCGAGCCGTTCAAGACCGGGGTCCGCGAGGTCGAACTGTCCGACCCCGCGCCGAACCAGATCCTCATCGCGGCCGAATACTCCGCCGTCAGCGCGGGTACCGAACTGGCGGTTTACACCGGCACGCACCAGTGGCTCCAAGACCCGAACCTGCCGGACTGGAAGTTCCCGTTCCGCTCCGGGTACTCGGCCGCCGGCCGCGTGCTGAAGGTCGGCACGGACTTCCCCGGCGGGTTCGCGGAGGGCGACCGCGTCAGCTTCCCCGGTAACCACGCGTCGGCCGAACTGCTCACCGTCGGGCACGAGCGGTGCCGCGTGTGGAAGATGCCCGACGGCCTGTCGTTCGAGAAAGCCTCGTTCGCGTGCATCTCGCGGTACGGCATGGGCGTCTCGGTGCGGGCGGGCATCACCGCCGGGCGCAGCGCCGCGGTGCTGGGCTTGGGCATCATCGGCCAATTCTCCCTCCGCTGTTTGCTCGCCGCCGGTGCCGGACCGGTCGTCGGCATCGACGCGGTGAAGATGCGCCGGGACGCGGCGCGCGCGGCCGGCGCGGATCATGTGATCGACCCCTCGGCGGGCGACGTGAAGCAGCAGCTACACGCGTACCTCGGAACGAAGGGCGCGGAGATCGTCGCGGACGCGACCGGCGTGCCGGACGCGATCCCGACCGCGATGGGCCTGGCGTGCGACGCGGGTCAGGTGGTGGTGGTCGGCAGCCCGCGCGGGCGGGCGAAGGAGGTGAACTTCTACGACGACCTGCACCGCCGGTACATCGAGGTGACCGGCGCGCACGGGAACATGCTGTTCGAGCCGGCGCACGCGCGACTGGCCAGTGCCTGGGACATCGACAAGGCGCAGAAGTGGCTCTTGCGCCAGCTCGCCGCCGGGCGGCTGAGCCTCGCGGGGTTGGTCACGCACACGATCGCCCCGGAGCACCTCGGCGGCGCCTACGAGGGGCTGCTGAAGGACAAGGACAACTACCTCGGCGTGCTGGTGAAGTGGGTGTGATGGGCGTCCAACCCGCAATCGGGTCTTGCTTTGCTTTGACCTCCCCCCTTGAGGGGAGGTCGGCGGCGCTTCGCCGCCGGGTGGGGGTGAAGCGAGACCACAGGAGTAACGTTTCACCCCCCACCCGCCGCGTCCAGAGCGACGCGGCGCACTCCCCCTCAAGGGGGGAGGTCAAAGCCGGCTTTGCCCATAAACGTCAGAATGGCAGGCGATTCAAAGGCTTTTCGGCCCTGTTTCGTCCGAAATCAGGGGTTTATATCCAAAGCCGTCAAAGCCCAGAAGATGGTTACGGTTCAGCACAATTGCGCATCACGACCCTCGCACGCGAACCCCCGCGCGTTCCCGCACGGTCCCACTATTCCTCTGGCACACAAATCGGCCGTTGTCACCTCGCCGCGAGCGGGATTCGCCCCAAACCGGCGGTTCGCACCGGAATCCGCGCCGAAGAATTTGACACCCGCCCATCGATAGATCACAATTGTACAGTACCATTCGCGACCCGGTCGCGGTCGCCGCACCTCCCCCTTCACATCGCGGGGTGTCCCATGTCCGTTGCGCCGACGACGTTCCCGGTGTCCGTGTTGGACCCGGACATTCTGGCCGAAGTGGTGGATCTGCGCGCCCGCGGGCGCTCGTGGGAGGCGACCGCGCTCGCGATCGGGTGGGAGGCGGCCGACCTGCGCCGGGTGCTGCGGCACGAGCCGGCGTACGTGCCGGCATACGAGTACGCGGCCCGCGAGGTCGATCGAGAGGCCGACGCGGAGGGGCTTCAGCGGCTCCGGGTGCTGCTCGGCGACGCGAATTCGGCCATCGCACGGGACGCGGCCGAGATCATCGCCCGGTACCTGACCGCCAAGCGCCGCGACGCGACGCGCCTCGAAGTCGAGCGCATCCGCGCGGACGCCCGCACCGCCGGTGCCGCCGCGCGGCGCGCGAAGGCCGAGGCGAAGCGGACCGCGGATGGTGCCGAAGAGGAGGACCCGCCGCTGAACCCGGAGCGGGAGCGGCAGATCGAGGAGATCACGCGGCGGCACGAGCGCGAGTACGCGGAGAAGGTGGCGCGGGCCGGGACGCCGGTGTTCCTGTGGGGCGGGTGCCACGTGGTCGGCGGCACCCCGCCGGACG
>JAYUBA010000038.1:0-2791 GCA_043741075.1 Frigoriglobus sp. | reverse complement strand
GCCGAAGTTCATATCGACGCAGAAGCCGTGTCTGTGGCGGAGTTTAGCGACAAAGAGGGGCTGGCGAAGGAAGTGGAAGAAAGTAGGACAGGCTTCCAGCCTGTCCAAAGATGAGACAGGCTGGAAGCCTGTCCTACGAGATGATCTGCTTGCGGCGCTTGATGTAATCCCAAATGACGTACCGGTCCAGGTCGCGGCCCGCGGTGAACACCACGCGGCCCTTCGTCGCCTGCGCCATCCGGTAGGCGAACTGCACGTCCTCCTGCGACTGGTTCCAGTTCTGCAACAGGAAGATGTTGATCGTAATCCCCTCGCGCGCGCACAGCAGCGCCTCGCGCATGGTCGCGTCTTCGGTGCGCGGGTCCGGCGGGTACAGCATGAACAGCGTGCTGCCCTCGAAGTGCGCCGTCGGCAACCCGTCCGTGATGAGCACGACCTGCCGGTTCGGCGTGTCCTGGTTCGCGAGGAACCGCCGCGCCGTCTGGAGCGCGTGCTGGATGTTGGTGAAGTGGTGAGGGATCCGCATCTCGCTCACGTTCGGGTCGCTCATGTCGGCCTTCAGGCGCACTACCCAGTCGCGAATCGTCACCGGCTTGGGCATCAGCCCGGCGATCTCGGACAGGTGCCGCGGCTTGGCGAACGTGAACATCTCGATGAACTGGAGGTAGTCGCCGGGGTACTCGCTGCGGATGAGGCCGTCGAGCGCCAGCCCCATACGCTTGACGTTCACGTACTGGCCGCCGCTGCGCATGGACCCGCTCATATCCAGCAGCACGCACGTCGCGGCCTTCGGGTTCACCCGCGTGTGGTGAATGAGGATGTCGTCCGGCGTCATGCGCACCGGCAAGCCCGGCCCGGCGCGCAGGAGCGCGTTGACCATGCTCGCGGGGATGTCCATTTGCGAGACGGAGTCGCCGAACTCGTATTGCTTCGTCTTGGGCGATTCGACCGCGCCCTCGCCGGTGATCGCGTCCGGGTGCCGCCCGGTGCGCGACGCCTGCATGTCGCTGAAGATTTGCGTGAGCACCTTCGACTGGAACAGCCGCAGCGCCTTGGGCGTGAGCCGGTACTTGCCGTTCCCGTCCGATTCCAGCCCCTGCTTTTCGGCCTGCTCCTTGATGTAGTCTTCGACCTGCTGTTGCAGCGCCGCGAGCTTCTCCATGTCGCCCGGCTCGGCGAACTTCTGAAGCTCCTCCATGTCGATGATCGCGAGCTGCGCGGTCTTCTTCGCCTCGTCGAGTTGCTTGAGCAACTTGTCGATCGCCTCCAACTCCTCCTTCACCTCGAGCGCTTTGGGCACGCTCATCTTCTCGCGGCCGGTGAACGCGTACTTGCCCGCGAGTTCGTCCACCTGATACTTGTCGCCGAGCCGCTCGACGAGCGGCACGAGCGCCCGCGCGAACGGCGAGCTGTCATCTCCGGCACGGAAGTACAGTTGTTCGAGGTCCGCGAGTTGCTCCTCCTTCACGGCCTTGCGGAAGTCGCTCGCGAGCTTCTTCGGCGGCGTCACCTGCTGCACGGCGTCGCGGAACGCCTTCTCCGCGGCCTTTTGTGCGGCCTTCGTCTCGTAGGTTTCGAGGATCTTCCGCTTGCGCTCGCGGAGCATCTCCTTGAGCGCGTCGATACTCGGCCCCAGCCCGGCGATCTGTGACGCGTCGAGGCGGATGGCGTTGGCGAGTTGTTCTTCGGTGAACTCGTCGGTGTCGCCGAACGCGAGCATGTGCTCCATCATCGGGGAGACCATGTCCGGCGGCGGCGCGGTCGGGCTGGGGAAGTTCACGGGGTCGTACCGCTGGTACGTGTGAACGATTCCGCCGGGCGTTTGCGCTTCCTGAGGGTCCATCGCGTTCCTCGGATCAGTGGCGACACCGCATTGTAGGCGACGGCCGGGGGAATGCGTAACCGTTCACTTCAGACCCGCACCCGTACCGTCACCGTGGGCGGGCTGTGAGAGTGCGGCAGGCCGGCTTGTTTGCCCGGCCCGCGCGGTAAGCTATGAAGTCCGAGAAACGAATCATGCCCGCTGGCTGCCGCAGCGCTAGGTTTGGCGTCTGGCTCTGCCCACGAAAATAGCTAAAGGATACCGCAGACCAACCCGACCGCCACAATGAATAGCATGACCGCCACGATCCGCTGCACGCCTTGCATGGTCAGTTTCTTGAGGTAACGGTTCCCGAGAAATGCGCCGACGAACGCGGACACGACTGCCGCGCCGAGCAACCCGTAGTCGAGTCTCGCACTCGCCGTAAGAAGCGACCGCGAGTAGACCTCGAGGCGCGACACGTCGATCAGGCACGCGATCACGACCCCACTGGCCACGAACGCTTCCTTCGAGAGTCCGGCGCGGGCCAGAAACGCCGACCGCAATGCCCCTTGCATCCCGGACAGACCTCCGAAGAACCCGCTCAGCAGCCCGCCCAACGTCAGGTACTGCGGACCGAACGACATGTCCTGGGATTGTGGGAGCAGTTCGGCGAGGGCGAACAGGAGCAGCAACACCCCGATGGCCAATTTCGCGGGTGTGACCTTGAACTCGCGGCCGGCAAGGGTGTACGTCAGAACCGGATCGGTGCCCGATAGCCAGACCAGCACCCACGCGCCGATGAACGACGCGAGAAAGGCAGGAACACCGAACCGAATAACGATCCGCCGGTCCGCCTGCCGCCCGACCAGCCACAGCTTGAACAGGCCATTAAGGACTACCGGACAAAACCAATTGTATCGACTATCCTGACGTGGTGCCCATCAGGAGCCTGCGATGCAACTGAAAGACCTCGCCCGACGCCTCCCG
>JAYUBA010000037.1:0-2794 GCA_043741075.1 Frigoriglobus sp. | reverse complement strand
ACCAACCCCATTCCCGCGGCCATGCCAAGCAGCACCGGGCCGACGCCGTACTCGGTCACCGCCTCGCCGGCGAGCAGGTGGCCGAGCGGCCCGCTCGCGCTGAGCGTCATCGCCCACCACGCCATCACCCGGCCGCGCGTCTCGTCCGGCACCGCGAGTTGCAGCGTCGATTGCCCGGTGGAGAGGCAGAGGATCAGCCCGAAGCCGATCGCGGCGCAGCACGCGCCCGCCACCCACCCGCGTTCGGCAACGCCCAGCCCCGCCAACCCGACGCCGCACACGCCGACGCCCACCAGTAGGAACATCCCGCGGCGCGCGACGCTGCCGAACGTGGCGGTCGCGAACGCGGCGCCCAGTGCGCCCGCGCCCAGCGCGCTCAGGAGCAGGCTGTACGCGTCTTCGCGCAGGCCGAGTTGGAGTTTCGTGTACGCGGGCAGCAGCGTGACGACCGGCCAGCCGAACACGCACACCACGAACGTGAGCGCCACCAACCCGCCGTGCGCGGGGCGGTCGCGGAGGTAGCGGAGGCCGTCCCACACGGAGCCGGCCTCGGCCTTCACGTGCGCGCGCGGCTCGGGGATGCCGCGGAGCGCGCGCAGCACCGCGAGGAAGCTGACCGCGTTCAGCGCGAAGCACGCCGTCGCGCCCACCGTGACCGGGTGCGTGCCTTCGGGCAGGAGCGGTGCCGCGGCGTTCGCCAGGAGGAACAGTACGCCCGCGAGCGCCGGCCCGACGACGCGGGCGGAGTTGAACACGAGCGAGTTCAGCCCGACCGCGTTGATGAGGTCTTCCTTCGGCACGAGGTCCGGCACGAACGCGAGCCGCGTCGGCAGGTCCACCGCCTGAATCACGCCGTTGACCGCGATGAGCAACAGCACCAACCACGGCAGCGCGAACCCGCACGCGACCACGACCGTGAGCGCGACCGCGTTCAGCAGAAAGGCTGTTTGGGTGGTGGAGACGAGTCGGCGCTTCGGGTAGCGGTCCGCGAGTGACCCGCCCCACGCGCCGAGCAGAAGTGTCGGGCCGACCTGGGCGACGAGCAGCCACGACGGCCACCGCGGGTCGCCGGTGCGGTCGTACATGAGCCACATGAGCGCGGCCGACTGCATCCAGGTGCCGACGAACGAAACGATCTGCCCGGCGAAGTACCGCCGGTACGGCCGGTGCCGCAGCGAGCGGAAGGTGGTGTCGCGGAGCGTGGCGAACATCCGTGCCTCTTGGCGAGCGAGCGTTGCCTATTCGATGTACGGAAAGCAAACAGGGGGCTTATGCCCCTGCTCATGTCGCTCCCTTCGTCTCGCGCTCACTCGTACCACTGACCCTCGCCGAGGAAGTCGCGGAAGCTTTCCCAGGAGATCGCCTGGAGCACCCCGATAGGATCGTCGATCTCTCGCGGGTCTCGCGATGTGATCTGACCGTCTGGTCCCATCACCGCGACCTCGCCGGGGACGTAGTCGCGTCCGGTGTCGTCACCAGGTTGCCACCCGCCGAACGTGCCGGCCATCCCGCATTCAAGGAACGTGCAGGGATCGAAGTTGTACCATCGCGAGCCACGCGGCGCGTTGATACCGAAGTACCGCATCTCGTTCCCGAGTTGTCCGCCTTCGGCCATTTCCCGGAGATCGATGATCTGCCGGACGACGCGGTATTCCCACCCCTGGAAACCCGGCGTCTCAGCGAGGTCGAGTGCGTACAGTTCCGCGGCCGTGGAGCGCCACAACTCGTCGTCGAAGGCGGACGGTTCCACGGTGAACGCCTCAGCCAGCACGCCGAAGAACGAGCCGGGCGCGAGAACCGTCTGTTCGTGGTCGTGGTGCGCGACATCCCACAGCGCCCGCAGGTACTCTTCCAACGAGCGCATGCTCTCCCTGTGCTGGGCGATCAACTGGGAAACCGCGAGATACAGGTCGCGGTTGGTCACGATGTCGGCCACGCGCGCCTCCACTTCAAACTCACCCGTACTTCCGGTGGCAGTCGGCGGAAGACATCTTCGGTGCCTTCACGAGACCGCCGGCCAGCTTCTCGCCGTCCGGGTCGAGGTACATCCGCCCGCCCGCGTCCTTGATCGCCTTATCGTAGCCGATCACGTGGACGTTGAAGATGAACGCGGCGTCGCTCGTCGCCTCGAACCAGTGGATGTTGTCCTTGTGGTCGGAGATGGTGGACAGTTCGCCCGGCCCGAAGGCGCGGTCGATGGTCGGCTTGATGACGTAGTGGTCCTTGGCCGTCTCCAGGCGGTCGTAGTGCCGGCCGTGCCACGTGCCCTTCAGGACGATGAACCCGGTACACATGTTCGCGTGCCCGTGCGGGACGATGGACCGGCCCTTCTTGCACGCGAAGATCTGCTTGCCGAACCCCACGTTCGCGGGCAGCCCCTCCACCTTCGACAGGTCGAACCCGACGCTCGCGGCCCCGCTGTCCGGCAGCTTGGTCTTCTTCTCCACGTCGTCGAGCTTGATGAGCGTGCAGAGTTCGGCCAGATCGACCCGCTTGTACAGGTCTTCCATCTTGGTCTGGAACTGGAGGTCGGTGAGCTTCTGGCCCTTGAGGTCTTTGGTGATCTCGACCAGTTCCGACATCCACTTCTGGATGGTGGGCTTGGCCGGGTCGGCGAACAGGTCGCGCGACCACAGCATCTCGATCAGCCCGAACGTGATGGCAGAGCCGATCAACTTGGCGTGGAACTCGCGGCGGGATTGCATGACAGTGAACTCCGGCAGGAGGGTGGGAGCGCGTTGAGAGTACCACCTTCTCCGCGCGGTATGAAGCGTAAAGGCGAGCGGCTTGAGTA
>JAYUBA010000036.1:0-2794 GCA_043741075.1 Frigoriglobus sp. | reverse complement strand
AGTAAGAGCCGGGGTTCCGGGTTTTCGCTGCCCACTGCCCACTGCCCACTGCCCACTCTGACACCGAAGGTGTCGGACTTCGGCCTCGCTAAGAAGATCGACGGCACCGCGAGCCTGACGCGGACCGGGGCGGTGGTCGGGACGCCGAGCTACATGTCCCCGGAGCAGGCCGCCGGGCGGAAGGAACTCACCCCCGCGGCCGACGTGTACGCGCTCGGCGCGGTGCTGTACGAACTGCTCACGGGCCGCCCGCCGTTCCAGGCGGCGCACCCGGTCGATACGCTGCTGCTCGTGTTGGAACAGGAACCGGTGCCGCCGCGCTACCTCAACTCCACCGTGGACCGCGAACTCGAACTCATCTGCCTGAAGTGCCTTCAGAAGCCGGCGGACCTGCGCTACCCGACGGCCGCGGCGCTCGCGGCCGACCTCGAAGCCTACGCGGCCGGCCAGCCGGTGGCCGCGGCGCCGAGCGGCCTGCGGTTCTTCATCGCCCGCCTCTTTCGCGAAACGCACCACGCGGACATCCTGGAGAACTGGGGCAAGTTGTGGATGTGGCACAGCGCGATGATTTTCCTACTGTGCCTGCTCACGCAGGTGATGAAGTGGTCGGCCCTGGACGGGCACGTATGGTACATGGGCGTGTGGTCGGTGGGGCTGGTGACGTGGGGCGGGGTGCTGTGGCAGCTCCGCAAGGCGGCCGGGCCGGTGCTGTTCGTGGAGCGGCAGATCGCGCACGCGTGGGCCGCCGGCGTGTGCGCCAGCATCGCGATGTTCTGGATCGAATGGCTGATCCCGCTCCCGGCGCTGACGCTGTCGCCGGCAGTGGCGGTCGCGGCGGGGATGGTGATGGTGTTCAAGGCGGGCATCCTGTCGGGCCGGTTCTACGTGTGGGCGGCGGCGAACTTCGCGGCGGCGGTGGTGATGCCGCTGGTGCCGCAGGTGAGCATCCTGCTGTTCGGCGCGGTTTCGGCGCTGTCGTTCTTCGTGCCGGGGCTGAAGTACTACCGCCAGCGGAAGCAACGAGATGGCGAACGGCCGGTGTAAGCCGGCCTCACGTGCCGGGTCGTCGGTCTGGTTCTCGGTAAGGAGTCCTGGTATTCTGACCGCTGGAGGTGTTGCATGTCTGCCGTCATCGAAGCCCCCCGAACGCTGGTCGAGTCCGTCGCCGCGATGCGGTTCCCCGCGCGCACCGATGCACGGCTTCAGTCGCTCATGGACCGCAACACGAACGGGCAACTCACGCCGGACGAACGGGAAGAATTGGAAGCGCTAGCGGAACTGAGTGAGGCGATGGCACTCGTTCGCGCGCAGGCACTCCGCTTGCTCGGACGGACTCCGACGTGAGTACGTCATGGGCGGAGACGACGCGGCGGGTGATCGCACGCGCCGGTGATCGGTGCGAATACTGTCGGATGCACCAATCGCTCCAAGGCGCGACGTTCCACATCGAACACATCTTCCCGCAATCGGCCGGCGGTACTGACGCGGCCGACAACCTTGCGTTGTCCTGTCCGAGCTGCAATCTGGGCAAATCAAATCGCGTCGCCGTTTTGGATGAGCAGACGAACCACGAGGTTCCGCTCTTCAACCCGCGAACGGATCGTTGGGCCGATCACTTCGCGTGGGATGAGGAGTGGCGACTTGTCGGCCACACACCAATCGGTCGGGCGACCATTGCCGCGCTCAATCTCAATCACCCGCGACGCGTTATGATTCGCGAGGCCGAAGAGTGGTTCAACCTCTTCCCGCCAAACGAGTGAGTGGTGTGATGCCTTACTTCTCGCGGTACAATCGGGCGGTTCCTCCCACACCCACTTCCGCGAGGCCGCCATGAACCGCCGCACGTTCCTCGGTGCCACTAGTGTTGCGCTCACAGGGGGCTTACGCCCCCCGCTCAGTTGCGCGTCCGGCGACAACACGCCCACCAAGTTTCAGATCGCGTGCATGACGCTGCCGTACTCGCGGTTCACGCTCGCCCGCGCGCTCGACGGCATCAAGGGCGCGGGATACGGCTTCGTCGCGTGGGGCACGTCGCATAAGGAGGACGGTAAGGACGTGCCGGTACTCGCACGCGACGCCACCCCGGAGAAGGCGAAGGAACTCGCCAAGCGGTGCCGCGACATGGGCCTCGAACCGGTCATGATGTTCAGCGGCATCTACCCGGAAGCGAAGGACGGGCTGGAAGTGCTCACGCACCGGCTCAAGCAGGCCGGGGCCGCGTCCGTGCCGCAGGTGCTCACGTTCGGCCACACCAAGGGTGGCAACCACAAGTTGTGGGTCGAGCGCTTCAAGCAACTTGGGCCGATCGCGAAGGACAATAACGTGCTGCTCGTCGTGAAGCAGCACGGCGGCGAAACCGGCACCGGCGAGGCGTGCGCCGCGATCACGAAGGAGGTCGATCACCCCAACGTGAAGGTGAACTACGACGCCGGGAACGTGCTGGACTACCTCAACAAAGACCCGCTGCCGGACATCAAGCTGTGCGCGGCCGAGGTGCGGAGCTTCTGCATCAAGGATCACCGCAACTGGCCCAAGAGCGAGGACTGCGGACCCGGCTTCGGCGAGATCGACCACTACAAGCTGCTGCACCCGGTCGCGTTCACGGGGCGTACCATACCACTCGCGTGCGAGAACATCTTCGCCCCGCTCGTGGCCCGCCCGGAGGAGCCAGTAGGCGTGGACGCGCTCGCCAAGCGGGCACGCGAGTTCCTCGAAGTGGTGATCGCGGGTCTACACGCGGCGAAGTGACGTTTTGGCGAACCCGGAGCGTGAGCGACGGGGTGACCGAAGCGCG